>JBOHTE010000562.1:0-2825 GCA_050733555.1 Gemmatimonadaceae bacterium
CTCGAGGAGGACGGCTTGCGAGACCGTCATTAGCGCCCCACCGCCGACGCCTTGGATGATTCGCCACATGATCAGCGCAATGAGCGAATGGGCGGCGCCGCAGAAAAAGCTTGCCGTCGTGAAGACGACGATCGATCCCACGAAATACCGCTTCCGTCCAAACAAGTCACCGAGAAATCCCGTGAGCGGAATGACGATCACGCTCGCGAGGATGTAGCCGGTGGACACCCAGGCGATCTCGTCGAGGCTCGCGCCGAGGTTTCCCATCATGTCGGGAAGGGCGACGTTCACGATCGAGCTGTCAATGACCTGCATGAGCGCGGCGAGCACGACGGCGAACGCGATGAGGTACTTGTGCTCCGCGCCGCGGTGCACCGGCGCGTCCACACGGGTCAGGATCGCGGTGGGTTCCTCGTCCGCGGGAAGTTCGAGAACGGCGGTGGCGTCAGCCATGCTGCACCGGCGCGCCGCGCGGCGTCCGGCCGCTGCTGGCATCGTCGCGCGCCACCGCGTCGCGCAGCGACTCGAACACGCGCGCACACACCGCCAGGTCCGCATTGCTGACATCGGCCAGCAGATGCGCGCGCACCTCGTCGAGCAGCGGCCGCAGCCGGCTGGCCAGTGCGCTGCCGCTGGCCGTCAGATGCAGCGTGCGCGCGCGCTGGTCGGCGGGATCGGCCTGTCGGGTCACGAGTCCCATGGATTCGAGATGCGTCACCGTGCGGACCAGCGTCGGCCCCTCGATATCCAGGCGGTCGGCGAGCTCACCCTGCCGGATGCCGTCGTGGTGCTCGATAAGCACGAGCGGCGAGGCCTGCGCGATGGAAAGTCCGAGGCGGCCGAGTTCGTGATCCATGATGCGACGGACGCTCTGGCGAATGGGGCCGAGCGCGGTAAGAAAGGTGTGTTCCAGGGCGGCGCGCCTGGCGGAGCGGCGGTGCGGCATGGCGGATTAATATAGCTAGCTATCTATCTTGTTCCAATCCCCGGATAGTACTATCTACATAGTTGACAAACCGGCCGGGCCATCCCATTGTAGTACTACGCTGATAGTTGGTCATCCACGCCACCCCTCATCCCGGCACGCCATGGACGACGTCTCACTGGGCGAACGCGAACTCGACGTCATGACCATTGTCTGGGAGCGGGGCTCCGGCACGGTGGGCGAGGTCCGGGAACGCCTCCCCGTCACGCTCGCCTACACCACCGTGCTCACCATCCTCCGCAACCTCGAGGCGAAGGGCTTTCTCTCGCATCAGGAGGAGGGCAAGGCGCATCGCTACTTCCCGACGGTGGAACAGCGGGCCGCGCAACAGACCGCGCTCGCGCGGCTCGTCAACTCGCTCTTCCACGGGTCGGCCGAACAGCTTCTGGCGCAGCTCGTCGCCGATCACGATCTGAACGCGGCCGACCTCAGGCGCCTCGCGCGCCGCCTCAGCGAGCGACCGCCCAGGAAGCGAGGTGTGAAATGATCGCGTCGTGGATGCTGGCTGCCGCGTTCTTCACCGCGTGTGCCGGCGCCGGTGCGCGACGGAAGCCACGCGTCCCCGGGCGCGATCGCCCTGCCCACGCTGCGGATCATTGTGCACCCGCTTCCGCCGTGGATCGGCGGAGGCGCGAAGGGCGAGATGGTGCTGGCGGCACTCTGGACGATAGCGTCGCTGGTGCTGCTGCTTCGTCTGCTGCGATCACTGCGCGCGCTCTGGCACGCGCGGCGGCACGCGGAACACCGGATGCTCGACGGCGTGAGCGTGCTGGTGACTCCGGCGCTCGGGCCGGCGGCGGTTGGAACGCGGCATCCGCGGATCATCGTCCCCCGCTGGCTGCTCGATCTCGAGGCACCGCTCCGCGCATTTGTCCTGCGGCATGAGCAGGAGCACTGCCGCGCGCGTGATCCCTGGATGATGCTGGGCGCCGCGCTCGGTACGGCGCTCTTTCCCTGGAACCCCGCGCTCTGGTGGATCACGCGCCAGCTGCATCTGGCGCTGGAAGAAGACTGCGATGCCCGTGTGCTCCGTGCAGGTGCCAGCGTCGACCGCTACGGCAAGCTGCTCGTCCTCATTGCCCATCGTCAGTCGGTGACGCACCTCGCTCCCGTACTGGCTGCGTCCAACTCCCACCTCGAACGGAGGATTCTCGCCATGCGTGCGCCTCGCCCCACTCGTCCCGTCCTGCACCTGCTCGCCTTCGGCACGCTCGCGCTGGCGGCCGTCGCTGCCGCCTGCTCGTCACCGATCGGCGATGCGCCGGCGTCCACCACCGCCGCGTCGAACCGTGCACCGACCGAAGTTCCAGCAGGCGCCCCGTACTTCGAGTTCCAGGTCAGGAACCCCGCGAGCCCTCGCGCCGGCAATCCGGTACCGCACTATCCCGATTCTCTCGCGGCCGCGCACGTGCCGGGCGCTGTGTTTGCGCAGTTCGTCGTCAACCCGGACGGAACCGTGGACACGACGACCTTCAAAGTGCTCAAGTCGAGCGCTCCGGAATTCACCGCCGCGGTGCGCCAGGTGCTGCCGTCCTGGCGCTATGACCCAGCCCGTGCGGACAACGGCGCGCCGGTCAAGCAGGTGGTGCAGCAGCCGTTCGTGTTCAGCGAGAAAATGGGGTCAGACTCGAAATAGCGGATCAGAGGGGTCAGGATCAAAGGGGTCAGACTCGATTGAAGTGCTGACGGGAATCGACCGCCCCACGTCACCCCACCCTTGGGAATCGGCAATCGGGAATGGGGAATGGTGGAAATGGGGAATCGGGAGGCCGATTCCCTGCTGTTGATGAAATAGGGGTGCGGCGGATGGGGGCGGATTGCCTTACCGATTCCCCATTCC
>JBOHTE010000563.1:0-5241 GCA_050733555.1 Gemmatimonadaceae bacterium
CCCCGGGTTCGCCACAGCTTCCGCGAACCGCTGGGCCTTGGTACCGAGCTCCTCGAGAAAGGTGTGCACCGCCTCGTCACCCATGTCTTCAACCAGACCGGGGATGAGTCCCTTGATCAGCACCAGCCGCTCCCCTGGCGTCAGCGATCGCGCTCCACGCACGAGATTCCGAATCGTGGGCCGATCGAGCCAGGCGTAGAACGGGCTCTGCTTCGCATCGACGGTCGGCATGTGTCCTCACGCGTCAAGTGTCTGCTCGTACTCTCGCGAACCGCACCGTGAGCACGCAAGCCGTGTACGTCTGTCCATCGCTTATCGTGCCGGAGGGCGCGCGATGAAATCGCGGATCAATCCCGCGACGGTGTCGACGTATTCGTCCAACACGAAGTGCCCGCCATCGAGGAGGTGCACCTGGGCGTCGGGGACGTCTTTCAGATACGCTCGCGCCCCCGCCTCGGGAAAGAACTTGTCGTTGCGACCCCATGGGAGCAGCAGCGGTGGTTGATACTCGCGCAGCCAGCGCTGCCATGCCGGGTAGAGGGCGACGTTGGATTGGTAGTCGAACAACAGGTCGAGCATCGCCGGCGCGCGGCCCGGGGTGTCCATCCAGTGTTGATCCAGCGTCCAACTGTCCGGGCTGACCACTTCCGGATTGGCCGCACCATCGAGGTGCTGTGCGCGCGTGGCGTGCAAGGTGAGTGCTCCGCGAATCGTATCCTCCATCCCGGCGCGGTCAGTCCAGAATTTCACCGCCGGCTGCATGTCGGGACCCAGTCCGGCTTCGTATGCGTTGCCGTTCTGCGCGATCACGCCGAGGATCCAGTCGGGGTGCCGCGTCGCAATGCGGAAGCCGACCGGGGCGCCGAAGTCGAACACATACACGAAGAACCGGTTCACACCGAGCGTCGTCAGGAAACGTTCCGTGACTTCAGCGAGATGGTCGAACGTGTAGTCGAATGTCCCGCCGGCCGTGCTGGAGGCGGGCGCACTGCTGTACCCGAAGCCCGGATAGTCCGGCGCCAGCAGATGGAACTGGTCAGACAGCCGATCCATCAGGCGCGCATACTGATGCGAGGCTGACGGGAAGCCGTGCAACAACACCAGTGTCGGGGCATCGGCCGGCCCCGCCTCCCGGTAGAAGATCTCGAGTCCGTCTATCGCCACCGTCCGATGGCGCACGCCATGCTCCGCGCCACCCGCGTCCGGATGCGCTGCACGATCTGCATTCTTTCGTCTGGTCATCCCGACAACCTCCTCCTCTTGGGCCCACTTTGCGTCTCTTTTCACCTGTCACCGGCCCCCTGTGACTAATGTAACGACTAATTAGTATTAAAGACATGACGACAAAGCCGCATTTCCCGCTCCTCGGCGAGCCAGTCTCGCTCGATCTGGTGAACACCCGCGTTCGTCACGGCGGCGCCGATGTGGACCTGCTCGATACGCCGTCCGCGCTCACCGTGTGGCTGGCCGCCGAGACGGACCGGTTATCGTGGTCGGGAGTCGTCACAGCGGCGGATCTGCACGCAGTGCGAGCGTTGCGCGACGCGATCGCCGCGCTGCTGCGTGCGCGCCGTGTCCGCACACGGCCGCGTTCAGAGGCACTGAAGGTGGTCAACGCGGCGCTTTCGGCATCGGTGCCGGCGACTCGTCTTGCCTGGACGGCCAAGGGTCCACGGGCAGAGCGCCGGGCCGCCGGATCGAGTCGCGACACGCTGCTGCGCGCCCTGGCCCTGGATGCCGTCAACATCCTGACGGGTCCGGATGCGACACTCGTGCGCACGTGCGAACACCCGGACTGTGTGCTGCAGTTCCTCGCCCGCCATTCGCGCCGGCGGTGGTGCTCGGCGTCCGTGTGTGGTAATCGGGCCCGCGTGGCGCGGCACTACCTGCGGCACCGCACGAACGCGTGATGGCGCTGTCCCAACCGTTGCACCAGCCAGCACCGGCGGTCTCCTCGCGGTGGATGCTGCCCATCCTTTGCACGGTTGCCTTTCTGGTACTCGCCCAGGCGTTCATGGTCGCGCCGCTCATCCCGCGCCTCGTCGAGGTCTTTCACACCGACGTTGGCTGGGTCGGTCTTGCAGTGCCTGCCTACCTGCTCCCGTATGGGCTGGCGACGCTGGTGTGGGGCCCGCTGTCGGACCGCTTTGGACGGCGCGCGGTCATCCTCGGGTCGCTGACGCTGTTTATTGTCTTCACAGCCGCCACCGTATCGGCAACGACTGTCACGGCATTCGTGGGGTGGCGACTCGTCACGGGGATCGGGGCGAGTGGTGTGGTACCGATCAGCCTCACGCTCATCGGTGATGTCGTGGCGTTTCAGAAGCGTGGCCGCGCACTGGGATGGCTATTCGGCGCGATCGCCGGCGGCACCGCGGCTGGCGCCACCGTGGGCGCGCTCATGGAACCAGTGGTCGGATGGCAGGGCCTGTTCCTCGCTGTCGCCGCGCTTGCCGCCGTTCTGAGCATTGCCGCAGTTGCCCTGGGGGCGATTCCGAGATTGCCCGGGCGAGCCATCCCACAGTTGGCCGCCATCGTTCGCGCCTATGGTTCGCTGCTCGCTCTCCCTCGGGGGCGCCGTACCTACTTCTACGTGCTGATCAACGCGGTCGTGCAATCGGGAGTGTACACGTGGCTGGGTGTGTACCTGCGTCAGCGTTTCGGACTTGGCGAGGTGGGCATCGGTCTCGCGCTGCTGGGGTATGGCATCCCCGGATTGCTGTTCGGACCGACCATCGGCCGTCTGGCTGATCGTCACGGGCGTTACTGGATCATTCCCGCCGGCGTTGCACTCACCGGCGCGTGCGCACTGCTCCTGGCCGCGCCGCTCACGCTGCTCATCGCACAGGCCGCGATCGTGGCCCTCTCACTGGGCTACGATCTGACACAGCCGCTCCTCGCCGGCATCGTCACCGATCTGCCCGGGAATCGCGGCCAGGCCACGGGGCTCATGGCGTTCACGCTGTTTACCGGGTTCGGACTCGGGAGCTTGCTCTTCCAGGCTGTGCTGAAGTGGGGCTTCGTCGCGGCACTCATCATCTTTGGCTGCGCGGCCCTGGCGGCGGCTGGCGTCGCCGTTCCGTTGTTTCGAGCGGAACGTCCACAGTCGCTCCTGCCAGCGCGTGCACCGGCGGCGTGAGGCGCGTGACATCAATCGCTGGCGAGCGACACATCGCCCGGTGCTCACGTGCGACGCTTCGTGAGCGCCGAGCCTTTGTGCATGGCGATGTGATCGGTGGTGTCGCTCTTGATCTCGTACCGCGGCTCCTCCGGGCTCGCGTGCACGGTGTAGCCCTTGAACTCGATCTCGGATGTGACCACTCTCGTGATGTGGCCCGACACGCGGCCCGCTTCCGAGTTCCAACTGATGTGATCACCGCGCCTGAAGCGCCGCATCGCCATGACGATGTTCTCCTCTCGAAGGCTGGTGCTGCCATGGTGCAGTCGCGGGCTGTGCGACCGTGCCGCCAGACAATGAACTGATGCCGTCCCGGTCGCGGCACGCGCTGTCCGTCGTCGCGCCGTTTCGGCTCGACCTCACAGTGAGCGCGCTCAGGCGCCTGTCGACGAACGTCGTTGACGTGCTCACGCCCGATGGAGAATATGTTCGCGCGCACGCCGGGGTGCACGGACCGATGATCGTGCGCGCGACCCAGACGCGACCTGATGCGCTTGCCGTCACGATCGCGAGCGACGCGCGCGATACGGGCGAGCATGAACGGGTGCTCGCCCTCGTGCGGAGCACGCTCGGCGTCGATCGCGACCTCGCGCATTTCAGCCGTGCTGCGGCGGGTATGCCATGGCTCAGCGCATTGGCGCTCCGCGCGCGCGGCGTGAAGCCGCCGCGCTATCCCACGCTCTGGGAGGCGTTCGTCAAGGCAATCGTGTTCCAGCAGGTGAGCCTCCCCGCGGCGAGCGCCATCGCCCGTCGCCTGATCATGGCCCTTGGCACACCGCTCGAGAGCGAGGGCACGCTGCTGTACCTCTTCCCGAGCGCCGAGCGGGTATTGCACGCGGAAGACGACGTCCTGCGCGCCACCGGACTGAGCGCCGGTAAGATCGCGACGCTCCGGCGCGCGGGCGAGGCGCTCGCATCGGGCACGCTCGACGAGGCGATGCTGGAGGAGCGGGCGAGTCCCGAGGCGGCCGCACTCCTCTGCCAGCTCAAAGGGATCGGCCCGTGGACGGCGACGGTGATCCTGCTGCGCGGGCTCGGGCGGCTGGATGTTTTCCCGATGCACGACACGAGCATCGCGCGGAACCTGGCGCTCGTGGCGGGCCAGGTGCCGCTCGACGTCGCGAGCATTCTCGCCGCACTCCATCCGCAGCAGGGCATGCTCTACTATCACCTGCTGCTCGCCCGGCTGGAAGCGCGCGGCGAGTTGGCGCGCGCGTCCATTCCCTTTGGTTGATGCGCGTTCGCAGCGCCGCTGCTCATGGTGCACCGCGCATACCACACCGATCACAGCGCCGTCACCTGGCGCGCTTCTCGATCTTGCCGCAGGCGATCGGGATGGTCACCTGGGCGGGAATCGTCCCGAGCGATGCCACCGAGGCCTTGGGATAGGTATCGGTCACGATCTCCATGCTGACCGGGTCATCGGTGAACGGCACCATCGTCGTTCCCGAGTACGGTTCCGTCTCGATCAGGTCGACGATGCCATCGTGATTCGTATCGGCAGCGGTGGTGGCGCAGGTCGCGTTCTTCCCGTTCGGGAATCCGTGGAAATGTTGCAGGTGTGCGATGTCCGGCGGCACGTGCTGCATGGTGACATCGATCGTAAGACTGTCGCCGGCGATGGTGAAGCGTGCCTCGCCGGTCGTCTGCATTCCGGTCACACTGCTGTTGAGCGCGCGCAGGTGGGCGACATACGTCGTGCCCGCATGGTTGTTGGCCTGTGCTGCCTGTGCTGCCTGTGCTGCCTGTGCTGCCTGCGCTCCGGCGGGAGCAACGGACGCGCATGCGACGCCCGCGATCGCGACCGCCTCGAGGACGTGCATCATCATGGCAACCCTCATCGTGTAGTGTTGGAGATTCGAACCCGCACTTGGCGTGCAGGCGTGCATTTCACGGGCCGCGGAGCGACAACGATCACGCCAATCATTCTGCCCTTCGCAGCGGGAGCCAGAGCGTGAACGTCGAGCCGCGTCCGACCTCGCTCGCGATGGAGATTCGTCCGCCCAATTCCCGCGCGAGCATCTTGCTGATTGCCAGGCCAAGCCCGGCACCTGTCGTGTCGC
>JBOHTE010000564.1:0-1888 GCA_050733555.1 Gemmatimonadaceae bacterium
CTGGCTCACGGAAACTCGCTCTGCGCGGCTTCCGGACCGGAGGTTGTCCAGGTGGTTGGTCCGCCCGCCGGTGGTGCGCCGGGGCGGGCGGCAGCGATCTGCCCCATGAGATCCGCCTGCGTCCACCGGGTCGTGGCGGTCGTCCACACCCAACTGCCGTTCCTGTACACGGTGCCGCTCAGCCACATCCGGATCGCGTCCACGTCAGCTTCGTATGTGAACGTGGAGCGATACACGGCCCCGGCAAAGGGCGCATAGTCACTCCGGGCCACGGCGGGAGCAGCGTAGGTCTGCCAGTGCAACCCGTCCGTGCTGCGCGCGAAGAAGAGATCATCGGCGGCGCACCCGGCGCCCGCGGGGTATGCGGCGATCAGCGCCCAGTATTCGGCGAGTGAGGGGATATACTGCACGTCGAGATGCCACACGACGTAGCCCGGCTGGTCGATGACCACCGGCTCCGGCGCGGACCATATAAGGCCATCGCTCGACGAGCGTCGTTCGAGCACCGTGGCCGAGGCCTGACAGCCGCCGTTCACCGCGTTCACCGACCACATGTACCAGTGCGCGTCCGGCGTGCGCACCACCGCGGGAGAGATGATTGATATGCCGGCCGCCGCGGCCACGGGCACCGGATCGGTCCATTGCTCGCCGTCAGTGGTGGTCTTCACGAGTATCTGGTCGCCGCCGCCCATCGTGAGTCTGTAGTAGAGGCGAAGCCTCGCGGTGGCCGGATCGAAGAGGATGTCCGGGTCGGAATTGTGTGCGGGCGGCAACGGTGGCGGAACCAGGGGGTTGTGGATGTTTGGCGGCACCGCCCAGCGATGATCGGTGTCTGTGTAGAGCGACGGATTCTCGAGGTTGGCATTGTCGTTGGGATACGGCGTGGCCGCGAGCCAGAACTCGTGCGTCGCGAATCCATCAGGGAGCACCGCGACGTCCGGATGCGCGAGCTGCCCCGAGCCATCGTAGGTAGGCAGCGGTACCGGGCAGATCTCCCTGAGGTAAAGGCAGACGGGCTGCGGCGGGGCGGGATTTTCGTCCAGCGGCGGAGGCTGCACGACTGGACCAGCGGCATCGGTGCACGCGATGCACGCACCGATCAGAGCCGCCGCGAGCAGTGCCCGGGCGGCGTCACCCACAGCGGATCTCCCAGCGCGTCCGGACATGCGAATCGCTCGACGAGGGACAGCACAACAATTCGCGCGGCAGGGACCGGGTTCCCCAGCTGGGCGGGCCGGATGCGGTCTCGACCACCTCATCTCCAGGCCCGTCTACGTCAGCTGGCTGCTCGCCGCCAGGCTTCGCCGTAGACCGTGGCGAAGAACGCGGGCACGTCCAACTCGAGCGCATCCTGACCTGGCGTCGGCTCCCATATGAGCCGATCCGTGAGCACCTCGGGGCGCGCCTCGCCGGGCTGCCAGCGCTCGATGAGCCGGGCGTCGAGATCCACGATCCAGTATTCGGGGATCCCGGCGCGCTGATAGCGCCGCCGCTTGAGCTGGCGATCGTAGTGCGCGGTTGACGGCGACAGCACCTCGATCACCAGCAGCAGCGCGGTGATGTCGCTCCAGTCGCGCAACGGCTTGCCACTCGCCGTCTGATAGATGAACAGGTCGGGCCAGGGTGCATGGACCATGATGAGGTGGCCCCGCACAAAACCCGGCACCAGGTTCACGCGACCCGCATCCCTGCCACGCACGCGCGAGAGTCGACGCGCGGCGGATACCCTGCTCAGGTCAGCCGGCGAAATGTGACCGCCATCCAGGGCTTGCTGTCCCTATCGGTCATGTACGAGGGCTGGCCGGGAAGGGCAGTGGTCCTGTCGAAGCCGGGCTTCTGTCTGGCTCCGCCTGCGGCGTCCTTGAGCGCCACGGCGTGCGTGCGGACG
>JBOHTE010000565.1:0-1702 GCA_050733555.1 Gemmatimonadaceae bacterium
GGTGAGCATCGCACTTCGGATGGAGCGCTGAAGTGACCAATATCGTTGTGCTGGGAACGGGCATGGCCGGATTCGGCGCCGCGCATCAGTTGCGCGCCGAGGGCGTTCGCCCCGTACTCTATGACCGGGCGGCATACTTTGGCGGGCACACCGCGTCGTTTCGCGATGCACAGGGCTTCCTGTTCGACATCGGTCCCCACATCTCGTTCACCAAGGACCCGCGCATCCAGGAACTGTTCGCACATCACGTGGGCCAACAGTACGAGGAAGTGCAGGTCAAGCTCGACAACTACTGGCGTGGCCTGAAGCTCACGCATCCGGTGCAGCTGCACCTGAACGGATTGCCGCCCGACCTGATCGTCAAGATCGTCACCGACTTTCTGGCGGAACACGGCGCCCCCGACCGGCCAATCGCCAACTACGAGGACTGGCTGGTGGCCAGCTACGGTCGCCAGTTTGCCGAGCTCTTTCCGCTGCAGTATGGCCGCAAGTACCACACGACGACGGCGGCCAACATGACCACCAATTGGCTCGGCCCGCGCATGTACCGGCCCAGCGTGCAGGAACTGCTGCGTGGTGCGGTGGCGCCGTGGAAACCGGATGTGCACTACATCACCCACTTCCGCTATCCGACGCACGGCGGCTTCGTGTCCTACCTGAGCGAACTGCCGAACATCGCCGACGTCCGGCTGGAGCACGAACTGGTGGCGATCGATCCGCGGCAACGGATGCTCCGATTCGCCAATGGCGTGACCGCGTCGTACGACGCGCTGGTGTCCTCCATCGCACTGCCCGACCTCGTGCCGATGATCGCCGGCACGCCGCAGGACGTGCTGGATGCCGCGCGCCGGCTCGCCTGTACCACGTGCGTGCTGGTGAACGTCGGGGTGGATCGGCCGGATCTGTCCGAGGGGCAGATCACCTACATTTATGACGATGACATTCTCTTTACCCGCCTGAGTTTTCCGCACATGCTCTCGAAGCACAACGTGCCCGACGGCTGCGGCAGCATCCAGGCGGAGGTGTATTTCTCGAGCAAGTACAAGCCGCTCGTGCAACCACTCGACGGAATCATCAATCAGGTGATCGCCGACCTGCGGCGCATCGGTACGCTGCGTGCGAGCGACCGGATCCTCACCCGGCACGTCCGTGTCGTGCGCCATGCGAATGTGATTTTCGATCTGGACCGCACCGCGGCGCTGAACACCGTGCATGGCTACCTCGATGACCTTGCCGGCATTCACTACTGTGGCCGCTACGGCGACTGGGGCTACATGTGGACAGATGAGAGTTTCATCAGCGGCGAACGCGCCGCGCTGCGGGCGCTATCCGAGTGCGCCGTGTCCAGCACGGCGAAGTGATAGATCGTGCGGCTCCACCGTGGTGAGTGATGACCTCATCGCCTCTGGTGACGATCGGGCTTCCGGTCTACAACTCGGAGCGATTCCTCGAACAATCGCTGCAGTCGCTGCTCGCGCAGACCTGGAGCGATTTCGTGCTGATCATCAGCGACAATGCGTCCACGGACGGCACGGCTGAGCTCTGCACGCGCTACGCACAGGCCGATGCCCGCATCCGATACTACCGCAATGAGACCAACATCGGGAATCCGCGCAATTTCAATCGGGTCTTCGCGCTCACCGCCACGCCATACCTCAAGTGGTCCACCTCCGACGACTATTGGGCACCGACCTTCCTGGAG
>JBOHTE010000566.1:0-2056 GCA_050733555.1 Gemmatimonadaceae bacterium
CAGCATGAGATACACGCCGTACGTGGCTGCGGCAGCGACAAGGACCGCCGCGTAAAACACCAGGGACTACCGTCTCTCCGCCATGCGATCTGCCCTCTGAGAACTCGAGCGATGAACTCCGGGTGAAGCCGGGTCTGTCACAAAATGTGACGACCGAGCGCACAGAACTTAACATCTTCCTTTGACGCCGTGCTGGTGGGGCGCCCGAAAAGCGCGCGGCGCTACGACTCGTACCCAACTTCCTGATGCCGTCTGCTCAGCTCCCGCCGCCGAACTCCCACCGGAACACCGCTTTCTCGGTCATCGGGATGGAGTCCATGTTGATCATTCGGAGCAGGGGTGTGATCGGCCTGAACGTGTACTTGGCAGTCACGGTGGCGGTTTCCACTCCAGGAGTCGGGTCTATGACAGACGTCACCTGCGACTTCTGAAGCGGGATGCCGCCGAACGTGAAACTGAAGTCAATGACCCGCTGCGACATCGAGTCGGATGCCCAGGCCGGAACGGGGCTGGGCAGCACGGCGCCGTATCTGGCCCCCTCCCGTACCGCCGCCGCCAGATTGTTCATGGTGAAGTAGGCGCGGCCAAAGTCCACGATGCCAAACACCAGAAAGAACAGAATGGGGACGATGAGCGCGAACTCCACGATGAGCGCGCCCCGCTCGTCCGCTCTGAAACCTCGAATTCGACCCATTGTGGCTCCTCAGAAAAACAGCGTAGGAAACCAGCCGGCGACGACAAGCCCCACCGTAAGCGCGAGACAGTACGGCAGGTGGCGTCGCGAGTCTCTGACCGCCCCCGGCGGACGGTCCAGGATTCGGGGATTCACCGTCGCGATCGCGAAGGTTTCCGCCGTCCGTCGCACTCCGTATTGCCAGAGCATCCAGCCAATGGAGAGCACGGCTCCCGCGATCGCGGCAATCACCGCCGCTTCCACTGTGTGCCAGCCGCCGAGCGACGCCCCTGCCGCGCCGAACAACTTTACATCTCCTGCCCCCAGCCAGCGCAATAGCCAGAAGGGCAGCCAGATCCCAAGTCCGACGGCAATTCCGCCGACGGAATGCAAAAGGCCCGTGACAACAGTAGGCGCTGATGCTACAGAATAGAGAACCCCAACCACGCCGACAGCCAGAACCAGCGGGTTGGGGATCCTCCGCGAGCGCAAGTCCGACATACAGGCCAGCCCAAGCAGAAACGTAACGAAGCTGCCGACGAACCAGCCGAGTGTTGAACTCGCGAACACGGTAGCAGCTAGCGCTGCATTCAGCCCGTGACGTTCGCTCAGCTGAGCGACGACACGTTGGCGCCAAGCGTGGAGAACCACGTCGACACCCGGTCGTGAAACGCCATGAGTACTCCGGCCAACCCAAGCACCATGATCACGATGAGCATACCGTACTCGGTGATGACAGCCCCATCTTCTTCGAGTGCGAACCGTACGGTGACGCGATGGAGTTGGCTCATTTGGTGATCCTGGTGCCTGGGTTGTGAGGAGTATGCCCCTACTAGCTCAGGGACTTCAAGTTCGTGCCGATCGTGGCGAACCACTCGGAGACCTGCGTACGGAACGCGACGAGCACTGCAGCCATCCCGAGCACAACGATGACGATCAGCATGCCGTACTCGGTAACGAGGGCGCCTTCCTCTTCGCGAACGAAGTTCTGCGCCAGCTTCTTGAGCCCCTTCATGGAACCTCCTCGAACAGTGATGGGATGGGTGAACAACGGGACTGCGCTACAAAACGAGTCGAGCCGGGGGGGACACCAACGCCTAGCCTGCTTGCGATTTGAGGAACCGTATTGTGCGGCTCTGCCAACAACTCGAAGATCGCGCTACGTTAACGGATTTTCACATTGACGCAAGGGGGATCGAATTGGTAACGCCGTAAAGATTTCTACCTGCACGTTGGCAATGACCGGCTGAACTGTCCGACCTTCTGTCACCGTTCGTGCCACAGCAGGAAACGAAGCAGGGCGGAGAAACGTGGCGAATCCGCGTAACCGGACCTGACCGCACCGGTTATGATTTGTGTGCGATCGCTAATATTACGCTGGGC
>JBOHTE010000567.1:0-10663 GCA_050733555.1 Gemmatimonadaceae bacterium
TGAGCCGCCGGATCCGAGGCCGAGCCCGGCGAGCGCGATGCCCGACATGCCATTTCCGGAGCCTGCCCCGATGCCGGCGAGCGTGATCCCGCGGATGCGATTGCCCGCGCCAACTCCAATGGGAGTGAGCGCCAACCCGTCCAGGTCACCTGCCACGTCAATGCCAATGCCGGCGGCCACACCCGCGATGTGCCGCGCGCCGGTGAGCGGCAGGCCGAGCGCCACCCCGCGCACTACGCCCTGCGCCGGGTCGTACGGGGTCCAGAGCGTGACGTTCACTCCCTGCACGCGAATGGGTCCGTCGTCCCTGAAGTTCAGGCGCAGACCCGTGATGTCCGGCGAGTTGCCGATGCCGACACCGATCTGATGGACGGCGAGATCGAGGTGCCAGTCGTGCTGTGCGGCACTGCTGTCAGCCGCGGATGCCTCGGGGGGAAGGCTGTCCTGCGCGAGCAGCGGCGAAGCGCTCGCCAGCGCAATGGCGAGCGCGAGGATCAGGTCGGCACGAGTCGTTCGCATGTCTGTCGCGGGGCGGGTCCGCTCTCTCTACGGGCCCCGCGACAGCTGGTTTCAGGTCGCGATCAGGCTTCGAACTGCTTGATCGCGCCCCGATAGCTGGCGACGATGGGCGGGAGGTACCGTCCGATTGGCGTGTAGTGAATCCCGAGCGTCTCGCACGCATGCGTTCCGTCCACGTGGAATCCGGCGCCCGAGAAGCGTGCCTCATCCATGGAGATCGCCGGCCGGCTTCCCGACACGCGCGCCACGGCGGTGGAGAGTGCAGCGATGCCGAGTGTCAGCGTGCGCGGGCGCGGCATGGGTGCGGACCGTCCGGAGAGTTTCGTGACGCGGGACATGAAGCCGCGCACGCTCATCGTGTCGCCATTCAGGATATAGCGCGCGCCACTCTGTCCGGTGTCCGCGGCGGCCACGATGCCGGCGGCCGCGTCGTGCGCCCAGATCCACCCCATCGGCGTTTCCGCGGCGAGTCGCCGGCGTCCGCTCACGTAATCGGAAATGAGTCGTCCCACCCACCCCGGATCGCCGGCGGACACCACGAGTCCGGGATTCACCACGACCACATCCATCGCCTTGCTGCGATAGCGCAGCACGTTGGCTTCGGCGGCAAGCTTCGACCGCTCGTAGGCGGTGAGCGTATAGCCGCGGTGGACCGTGCGCTCCGTGCCGCAATAGCCGGGCATCTCGCCAATCGTGAGCGACGTGGATACGAACACCGCGCGCGGCACGCGCGCCTCCACCGCGGCCGCCATGGTGTTCTCCGATCCATACACATTCACCGCGTGGAACTGCGACGGCTCCGGTGCCCAGAAGTCGAAGAACTGCGCCACATGAATCACCAGGTCGCACCCACTCATGGCATCGGCGAGATGCCGTGCGCGCGTCAGATCGTTCATGACGGGCTCGGCGCCCAGGCGTTTCAGTGTGTTCACGCCGCTGCGGCGCCGGACCTGTCCGACCACCACGTTGCCATGGTGACGCAGCTCCTCGGTGATGGCGCGTCCGAGGGGACCGGCGGCCCCGGTGAGAAACACTCGCATGATTCGATCCGTCCTGTGGGTTCTCAGAGAAGACGATCAGGCCGCCGTGAGGTTGCGCGGGCGCCATATGCCGCGCGGCTGCGCCGGCCCGCGACGGCGGCGTGTGGTGCCACTCGCTGCCACTTGCCGCCCGCACCCGTCATCCGTCTATTCTCCCGCTCAACGAATCCTCGACACCCCAGGGAGCCAGATGATGCGTGGGACTCTGACCTTTCTCGCGGCCGCCACGGTGCTGGCGGCCATGCCGGCACGCGCGCAGCAGCAGGACACGGCGTACGCCCGGCTCGTGCGTGCGTACACGACGGATGCCCGCTTTCTGCCCGCATCCGTGGCGTCGCTGCCCGCGAGCGCCAGCATCCCCAGCCCGGGGCGCTACTTCGGGACGATCGCGGGCGCGCCGGGCGTGATGCACCATGCGAGCGAGGTGTACGGCTACTTCCGGGCGCTCGCCAAGGCGACGCCGCGCGTCCGGGTGGAGACGCTGGGCAGGAGCGAGGAAGGGCGCGAGATGATCCTCGTGATCGTGGCGGACGACAGCACCATGCAGCACCTCGACACGTATCGGGCGCGCATGGCCGAGCTGGCCGACCCGCGCCGCCTGAGCGGAGGACCCGACAGCGTGCTCGCGGGCGCCAGGCCCATCTACTACCTCAACGGCGGGCTGCACTCCACCGAGATGGGCTCGCCCGAGATGCTGATGGAGCTCGCCTACCGGCTGGCCGCGGGAACCGACAGCGCCAGCACGCGCATTCGCGACAACGTGATCACGATCATCAACCCGGTGAGTGAACCCGATGGCCGCGACCGCGCCGTGGACTGGTACTATCGCTACACCAGGGGGCGCAAGGAATTCGACGATGGCTTTCCGCGGACGCCGCCGTACTGGGGGAAGTATGTCTTTCACGACAACAATCGCGACGGACTCCAGATTTCGCAGGCGCTCACAAAGGCCATCTTCAGCGTGTACTACGACTGGCACCCGCTCGTGATGCACGACCTGCACGAGTCGGTGCCGCTGCTCTACATCTCCACGGGCACCGGGCCGTACAACGTGACGAACGACCCGATCATCACGAGCGAGTGGCAACTCTTCGCCAACAGCGACATCACGGCGCTGTCCGCGGAGGGACTGCCCGGGGTGTGGACGTGGGGATTCTTCGACGGATGGTGGCCCGGCTACGCCGTGTGGGTGGCGAACAATCACAATTCGATCGGGCGCTTCTACGAGACGTTCGGCAACGCCGGCGCGGATACGTACGTGCGCGACCTGAGCCACGAGAGCTACGCGGGCGACCCGGTGACGAGCCGGCAGTGGTACCGTACCTGGCCGCCCACGAAGAAGGTGCGCTGGTCGCTGCGTGACAACGTGAACTATCAGGAAGCGGGCGTGCTCGCCTCGCTCGCGCTCACGGCGCGTGATGCGCCGATGCTGCTGCGCGACTTCTGGCAGGCCGGTGTGAACAGCCTCACGCGAGGGCGGACCACCGCGCCTTACGCGTACGTGATTCCCGGATTCGCGCGCCAGCGCGATCCGGGGCGGAGCGCCTATCTCATCAATCAGCTCCTGCGCCAGCACATCGAAGTGCAGGAGCGCACCGTGGGCGACTCCGCCGGCGACTTCGTGGTGCAGCTCGATCAGCCCTACCGCGATCTCGCGGTGAACCTGCTCGAGGCGCAGCACTACCCCGAGAAGGCGCAGTATCCACCCTACGATGACATCGCCTGGACGCTGGGCGATCTCTACGGCGTGACAGTTCACGCGGTGAAGGACAGCGGCGCGCTCCACTGGACCGGTCTGCGACCGGTGACCGACACGGTGGCGGCATCGCAGCCGGTGCTGGGAACGGGGAGCGTCTATCTGCTCCCGTATCGGGCGCAGACCGAGGTGATCGAGGCGCTGTACGCGCTCCGCGGTGGCGCGGCGGGGCGGGGAAAATCGAAGGCTGGCGCGTTACCTGGTGTCTGGTCCGCGGAGCGGAGCTTCGTGGCCGGCACGGACAGCTTCCCCGCGGGCTCGCTGATCTTCAACGGGCTGAGCGCCGCCGCCGCGCGCGACGTGGCGGCGCGCTACTCGCTGCCGCTCGTTGCCGTGACGCAGCCGCCGGACGTGGCGAAGCGCGCGATCACTCTGCCACGCGTCGCCATCTACCGGGCGTGGTACGACACGCAGGATGAAGGGTGGGCGCGCTACACGTTCGAACAATATGGAATCCCATATACCTCCATCGACAAGGATGATCTGCGGCGGGGCAAGTTGCGCGACCGGTTCGACGTGATTCTGGTGCCCAATCTGCGCGGCTCCGTGGATCGGCTCATTCACGGCATCGATCGGAGCTTCGGTCCTCTGCCGTTCACGAAGTCCGCGCAGACGCCGTCGTTCGGCCAGCCCGCGTCGAGTCCGGACATCACGGGCGGGCCGGGATTCGCGGGGATGGCGGGGCTGCAGCAGTTCGTGGATGACGGCGGCACGCTCATCACGCTCGCGGGCGCCACGCGGCTGGCGGCGGAAACGGGAATCGCCGCGGCGCTCGCGCCGCATGCCACGCGGACGCTCTTTCATCCGGGTTCGGTGGTGCGCGTGCGCGCGCGCGGCGCGGCGTCGCCGCTGCTCTACGGCTATCCCGACACGACGACGGTGTTTCGCGGCAACGGTCCGCTCTATCAGGTGGAACCGCGCGACAGCGCCATGCTGATCCTGCAGTATGGAACGAAGCTGCCCGAGCACAAGGACGAGGGCCCGATGCTCGGCATCGTGGATTCCACCAGGCACGTGCCGGCGGACAGCACCACGCGCGCGTCAGCCGCGAAGGACAGCACGGCGGAGAAGGGAGGGAAGGACACGAAGGAAGGAAAGGACACGAAGGACGCGAAGGAGCCTCCGTATGTCGTCAGTGGTCTCGTGCGCGGCCAGGATGAGATCCTCGGACAGGGCGCGATCTTCGATGTTCCGGTGCGCGCGGGGCGTGTGATCGCGTTCACCTTCGACCCGCTGCATCGCTTTCTCAATCATCACGAGTTCTCCATGGTGTGGAACGCCCTCATGTACTGGAACGATCGGCCCGGTACGCCCGTGAACTGAGAACGTCGCGGGCCGCCGCGCGTGGGGACAGGAAATTGTCCATGCCACGGGACACCATGCGTGCGGTCCCGCGCGCGCCGCCTGGCCGCAAGTGTGAATGCGACAAGCGCATAGCGGGCATTGCCTGGCGCGCCGACGGTGTGGCACTCCGCGTGCCAATCCTGATGTGCACGCAGTATCACGTGCACACTCAGGAGGCACCATGTCCAAGCTGCTGATGACGGGCACCAGCATCGCGCTGGCCCTGATCGCGGCGCTCGCCGCCCCCGCGGGCGCGCAGGGACTTCGCCCTGTTCAGAATGGAAGCGTATTCCAGTTGACGCCCTATGCGGGCTACATGATGTTCGGCAAGTTCCTCGAGGGACCCGTAGGCACATCGCTCTCCACGAAGAACAGCCCCGTGTATGGCGCGCAGCTCGGCGTGCAGGTCGCGCCGAACGTCGCGCTGTACGGCAACGTCGGGTACGCCAGCACGAACCTGCAGGTGGGCGCGCCCATCCTGGGTCACGTGGACGTGGGCGACTCCAAGCTGTGGATGTACGACGGCGGGCTGCAGTTGAACATCCCCGTCTCGGCACTCTCGGCGGTGAAACCGTTCGTGCAGGCGGGCGCGGGCGCCATGCACTACGACATCATGGCGGCAAACCTGATCAGTACCACCGCGACCAACTTCGCGTGGAACGCGGGCGCGGGCTTCGACATCAGCCTGGCGCCGAGCATTGGCATCCGCCTCATGGCGAAGGATTACGTCGGGAAGTTCAACTTCCAGGATGCCACGTCCATCAGCGGCATTCAGGGACGCACGGCGCAGAACTGGGTCGTGAGCGGGGGGCTCAGGATCGGATTCTGACGGCGCGTAGAGAGGGGAGCGTGCCGACTGTGCAACACGCGGCAAGGTATCTGCCTTGCCGCGCGTTGCCACCTCTCACACCCGTGCAGCCCGTCAGATTCCGCTCATCATGGCGCCAGCGCCGAAGAGTGATCGGGCAATCACGCCAATGATGACGGCCAGAATGATTGCCGCGATGATGATGACGATGGTGTAGCCCATCGATTTCTCCGGCGGAGACTTCATCAGCACGGGCAGGCCGGTGTAGAGCAGATACAGACTCCACAGCCCAAGGATGGCGAGCCAGGCCAGCAGCGGGAAGATGCCGAAGACGCCGGCCACCCAGGACGCGGTGCTCGAATACGCCGCCACCTTGAGCGCCTGAATCTGATTGCGCTGCCCATCGAAGGACGGAGCCAGCATGTCAATGATCACCGCCAGGACATATACGCCGATCAGGCCCAGCACAAACCGCGTGACGGCCGAGCCGATCGCGGTGCCGATGGTCGGCCGGTACGTGCCCACCAACGGAATGTGAAGTCCGAATACCATCGAGCCAATGAAGCCGGCAACAGGACCGATGAGGACGAGCGGAATGATGTACCTGGAGTACAGCTCGGACACGGTCGTCTGCTCGGTGTCAATGACCGGCCACTCCGTTTTCGGGGACAGGATGATGTTCTTGGCGCGGTCGGCGAGGGACATGACTTCCTCCTGAGGCGGGATGGCGGGCGGGGCGGTGCGTGAGTGCCAGTGAGACGCGCGCGCATACCGTTTGTTCTCACTGCGCGCGTCATCGGCGTGCAAGATCATTTTACAGAATGGCGCCGAGCGCAAGGCCGGGTGCGGTTGGGGCGGTGCGGACACGCGTTCAGCCGGGCTGGCGACGTGTCCGGAATCCGGCACACGCAGCGTCCCGCTGTGCGGACGTTCAGAGCCGATTGTCACGGGGGAAGGCCTTGATACGCAACGACTTGCATTACGGCATACTAATCGCCATAGTGAAGTGAGGGGGCGCGATGGCGCAGCCCTCGCCCGCCCCGGCGCGTATACCGGGGAGAAGAGTGAAACTGGAGGCACCATGTTCTCCGCTGCAATGTTGTCCATCCTGTTGTCGGCCGCCGCGACCGCCCCGCTGGGTGCACGCACCGCTGTCGCACAGGCCGACGATCCCGCTATCAAGGTTTCGCTCAATCACCGCAACTACGATCGCGGCGACCGTGCGCGCGTAAACGTGAAGGTTCGCGATGACGGTTACGTCGTCGTGCTGCAGCTTCGCGCGGATGGGCTGGTCCGTGTTCTCTATCCGCTCGATCCGGGCAACGACGACTTCGTCCGCGGCAACCAGAGCTACGAGGTGCGTGGACGCGGTGACCGTGAGGCGTTCACCGTGGAATCGGCGGGCGGTACCGGAACGGTATTCGCCGCGTGGTCCGCGGTGCCGTTCAACTTCGCGAACTTCGTGCGCGGCGACCATTGGGACTACGGTGTCGTTGGTGACTCCGCGCTGCCGCGTGATCCGGAATCCGGCTTCACGAATCTCGTGCAGCAGATGGCCGGCGGACAGTTCCAGTACGACCTGGTGAGCTACGGCGTGCAGGGCTACGTGGCCAGCACGGCGGCGCCGGCCTATTACGCGACCGCGGGATACGGCTCGTGCGCCTATGATCCGTGGTGTGATGGATACGGCTACGGATACGGCTACGGATACGCGCCGTACGGATACGCGCCGTACGGATACGCCGGGAGCTGCTTTGGCGCGAGCATCTGGGCCTTTGGCTTCGGACCCTGCTATGCGTTCTCGCCCTTCGGGTACTACCCGTACGGCTACGGGTATGGCCGCGGCTTCGGCTTTGGCTATCCGTACGGATACGGGTACTACAACCGTCCCATCGTCGTGATCAACAACGTGCCGTTCCGGCCATATCGCTGGAAGGGTGGCGGCCTTGGCGGTGGGGGCGTGATCGGCGTGCCGTATCGTCCGCGCAACTTTGCCTCGACCACGTCGCCTGCTGGACGGACGGGCATTGGCTATCGCGCACCAGGCGGCATCAGCGGGTTGAATCGCGCGCCGGTTGGCGTGCATTACAGGGTTCCGATCAGCGGTCCAGCGCGCGTCACCGAGCCGGTGGGCCTTCGCACGCGCGTGCGCGGCAATCCGCGTGGGACCATGCCTGAAGTCATTCGCCCGCGTGGCATTCCCGCCAGCGGATTGACCGCATCGCCGGGGACACGCGCGGCCGAGCCGCGCACCGTACCATCGGCGGTTCGGTCCGAGCCGGCGCCGCCGCGCGTGTACCGTCCGGAGCCGGTGTCGCGTCCACGGGGGATTCGTGCCACGCCCGCGTCGCCGCCGCAGGTCATTCGTTCAGAGCCTGGCATGGCGCCGCGCAGCGAGCCGGTGCGGAGCAGTCCGTCTCCGCGAGCGGAGTCGCAGCCGCGCTTCTCGCCTCCTCCGCGCGTAGAATCCCAGCCGCGCTCTTCGCCGCCGCCGCGAGTGGAGTCGCAGCCGCGGTATTCACCGCCGCCGCGAGTGGAGTCGCGACCGCAGTATTCGCCGCCGCCGCGCCCGCAGCCCGCGTCGCACTACTCGGCGCCCCATTATTCCGCGCCCCATTATTCGGCGCCGCGCTCCGCGCCTGCACCGCGGATGCAGTCCGCGCCACGTTCCGCGCCGTCACCGCACATGAGCGGGAGCGGGGGCGGCGGCGGACGCCGTCACTAGTTGGGTTTTCCCTTCACAGGGCGCCGCGAATCTGTTTGATTCTCGGCGCCCTGTCGCATCGGGTGCCCCTCAGCGCCGTGTCGCCGCGCCGTAGCCGAGTGTGCCGTTGATCCAGCGGACCAGCGGCCGGAGTCGTTCGAAGTCCGCGGCGATGGTGCGCGGCAGGCGGGGGCTCAGCACCTGCTCGTCGGGCAGCGTGCGCCCCGCCGTGAATGACTGGTAGCGGAGCCAGCGGCCCGCGGGCGCATCAGCGGGGAATCCACGCGGCATGCGCGCCAGCATGCGTTCGTCATCCATGTCACCAAACCGTCGGCGGAAGACGGGCGCGCGCACGATGCGTTCGAGCGCCCGCGGATCGGCCACGAGCGCGGCGCGAATGGCCGCGAGCGCGTCGCGCGGCGGCATCCAGAGGCCGCCGGCAACCAGGCTCGCGCCCGGTTCGATGTGCACGTAAAACCCCGCGCTGCCACCATCATTATTGCCGACCTGACGATTCGCATCCCGATGGAAGAACCACGCGGCAATGTGCGTCTTGTAGGGTGACTTGTCCGCGGAGAAGCGCACGTCGCGATGGATGCGGAACACCGAGCGGCGGGGATGCCCCACGATTTCCGGGACGATGTGCGCCAGCTCCACGTCGAGCTCTTCGACGAGACCGCGCATGGGCTCGAGCAGCTCCGCTGTGTAGGCGTCGCGGTGGGCCTCGAACCAGTCGCGTTCGTTGTGCCGCCTGAGTGCGCGCAGAAAGCGGAGCGCGTGGGGACGGAAGCCGTGGAAGTCGCTCATGCGTGTTCCCGGTTGAAGCGGTCGCGGGCGGCGCGCAAGTCGCGCGGATTGTTCGTGACGATGCCGGCCACTCCCTTGTGCCAGAGGCGCGCGGCGCGCCGCGGCGAGTCCACCACCCAGACATGCACCGGACAGGCGAGACGCCGCGCGCCGCGCGCGAGCAGCCGGAGGGGAAGCGGCACGCCGTAGCGCCGCTCGGGCACGGAGAGAACCCGATAGGGAACGTGCTCGAGAGCGCGACGCCGCAATTCCGCCCGGATCAGCGCGACGGCCTCGCTGCCCGTTGCGCCGGTCAACTCGTGGTGCGCGCGGGCCGTGTCGAGGGCTCGCGGATCGAAGGACATGAGCACGCAGCGCTCACTGGCGCCGAGACTGTGGACCAGCGCGCGCGTGGGATCCGCGGCGGCGGCATCCTTGAGCTCGATGATGCAGGGTACATCCGGGAACCGGCACAGCACCGCTTCCAGTGTCGGTACGCTCACGCCGGTCTCCCGCCAGGGGAAGGTGTTCCCGCGGTCAACAGAGAATCGGGCTCCAGCATTGGCGCGCTGCACCTCGGCGAGCGTGAGGCCGGCGATGGCGCCGAATTCCCCGGTCGTGCGCTCCAGTGTGGCGTCGTGCACCACCACGGGTATGCCGTCGGACGTGACACGCACGTCGAACTCGAACGCTTCGGCGCCGTGCTCCACAGCCAGCGCGAACGCCTCGATGGTATTTTCGGGAGCGGATGCGGACGCCCCGCGATGCGCGATGATGGGGCGTACCTCGGGATCGAGCAGGGACGACATGGTCATGCAAGCTATCCGTCGGAAAGGAGGAACGGGACTGAGCGAACCGTGTCCGCTCCCCATTCCCAATCCGCCATCCCCGCACTACCGTCCGCAGGCAGTACACTCGGGAGAGAAGCGCATGCCGATCCGCTGGTGGACGCGTAGCAGCACGATTGCCGTTCTGGCCGCGCAGGTGGTGGTGTGCGGCGCGGTCGCTGCGCAATCGGTGACTTCGGCCGTGGACGTTTACGTCACGGCGTATCGCCGTCTGGCGCGACAGACCTGCCGGGCGGGGGCGACGCATGCCCTGGAGGAATCACTCGCGGACATGCGCGGCACGCTCACTGGTCTGTCACCATCCGAGCGCGCCGCGGTGAGCGCGGCGCTCGACAGTGCACACACGGAGCTGGTGCAGGAGGGCGGGTGCGAGACGCTGAAGAATCCGATGCGCCGCGTGCTCATCGACCGCTTCGAGGGGCACGCGTGGGGCTCGCTGCTCAGCGAGGCCGGGTCGCGCAAGGATGCGCACGAGGACGCGAACGGATTTCTCATTCTGACCCGGCACGTGAAGTTCGCCGGCGTGAAGGGCGACGCCATCTACACGTACACCGGATCCGACGCACAGGAGCACCTGCTGAACGGTCGCTACCGCCTGCCGGTCAAGGACAGGGACTGCAGCAGGAAGTGGCGCGCCGTGGAGCAGGAGGTCGTCAGGCGGCACCCCTCGCTGCGCGTCGCCGCCACCGCCGCGTTTCCGTCGGATGACACCCACTGTACGGCCGACACGCAGGCCGTGACGACGTTTCGCAACCCGGACACGGGCGCCGTTGAGGCGCGCATGACGCTGGAGCGCGATGCGAAGGGGAAGGCAGTGATCGACGTGGAGTATCCCGGACTCGCGATGCGCTGAACGCG
>JBOHTE010000568.1:0-1205 GCA_050733555.1 Gemmatimonadaceae bacterium
GTCTCGGGCGGGGGCGGCCCGCCGGAGACGGCCACCTATGATGCGACGCACCACTGGACGATCGCCAAAGTGGACGGCGCCTACCCTGACACCACGTTCTTCGACGGGCATGGGCGCGACACCGCCCAGGTCGATCCCGCCGGGCACCGCACGCGGATGTTCTACGACGCGACCTTCGGGAACGCCGACAGCACGGTGGCCACCGAGGGCCAGTGGACACGCGCGGTGATGAACGCCTGGGGCCTGGACTCCATTACGCAGGCCCAAGGGCAGCCCCGCGCGCTCGTGCTCTACGACAACGTGAACCGCGTGACGACGGCCTACGACACCGTGGGCGCGAGCCCCACGACGCTCCGCTATGATGCCCTCTACCAGACGGCGGTGACCGACCCCAAGGGGCAACTCTACAAGACGGACGTGAACGCCTTGGGCTGGCCCACGAAAAGCTATGACCCCAAGGACACGGTAGGGACCTACACGGCCGCGCAGTACGATGCGGCGGGGCGCGTCAAGCACGCGCGGAACCGCCGCGGCCAGTGGATCGCCTATCAGTACGATGCGCTGGGCCGCGTGACCTCCAGGCGTGATCCCCTGGCGCCGGCCGATTCCGTCCGGTATCTCGATCATGGCCGCGTGGTGATCGCGAAGAACAGCATCGAGACCGACACGCTCAAGGCGGGCCAGGCCGGCGCCGACACGACGACGAGCGTGCTGGCCGCGGGGCCGTATTTCCGCCGCGTGTGGAGCAAGACCCAAGGCGTGCTGGCGGACACGCTGACGCTCTCGTCCTCGGCCTCGGGGCTCACCTTCCTCAAGCGGCGCCGCTACTGGAGTGCGACGACCGGCGCGCTGGATTCCATCGTGGTGGGCACCAGCACGGTGCGCTTCACGATGGATGCGGAACTGCTGCCGGACAGCACGATCTACCCGAACTACGCCCTGTACCGTCTGCACACCTCGACGCACCAGGATTATTCCACCGTCTACGGCACGACTCTCCTGGACTCGGTCTTCAGCCGCACGTATGCCTTTGACTCGCTGGGGCGGATGACGAGCGAGGGGCACATCAATGGCTATCAGAACGGCTGGACGTGGGACCTGCGGAACTTTGCCTACACCGGGAGCGGGCCGCTGCGCTGGTATGAGCGCGCGACGACGACGAACCGGACGTGCGAGCCGGACTACGGCTGCCGCCTGGCGAGCAC
>JBOHTE010000569.1:0-8720 GCA_050733555.1 Gemmatimonadaceae bacterium
GAGTCGATGGAAAATCAATCGACTCTGACCCTTTTGCTCTGACCCTGTTGCTCCCTGCAGTCGCTTTGACGTCCCCGGCGCCTACGGCTGCGCGATGAACGTGTTCTGAGCCGCCAGTACTTTCCACACGCCGTGCCGGCGCTCCATGACGTGCTTGAGGTGATTGTGCAGCACGCCGGCAGCATCGGCGGGACTGCCGGGCGGCAGCCGGCGAACGCCAGCGAGTTCAGCATCAAAATCCACCATCATGAAGTTCGCGCCGAGCATTCGGATGCGGCGCACCTTCGCAGTGATGTGGCTTCCCTCGAAGATGCCGGCCCAGAGGCCGATGTGCTCCTGCACAATGGCGCGCTGACTGTGAGTGATCACACCGGAGGGATTGACCAGTTCCGCCTCGGGCCAGTAGTTGGCGCCGTACGCCGAAGCGTCGGCGTGATTCCAGGAGTCCGCGAACCGCGCTACCATGACGTCCGCCGCCTGGCGGGCCTCCGTGGGCACCGGCGGATCGCTCTGAGCCCTCGCGATAACGGGAGCCCAGACGATGAGCAGCTGGAGCGCGAGAAGAGTCGATGCGCCGCGCATGACGTACCTCCGGTTGCAAGCCAACGTGGTGCGAACGCGTCCTCGGCCGTTCGTGTCGGCCACAAGTATAACGTGTGCGAGACATTCATTCGACCTGGCCAGGCTCGGCATGCCAGCTTCGTGTCTCGCCAAGCGATTTCTCAATCACCCCGTTGTACAGCGAGTGCGCGCCCGCGTCGAGCCTTCGACAGGATCATCCAAGTTTGCCAACGATCGTTGTCATATGACTTATTGACAATGATCATTGGCATTTGCTATAATGTAAATGATCATTGGCACCAGAGAGGAATCCGTGCTCATCCGGACTGCACACGAAGTTGGCCTGCTGGTTCGGGATCGGCGACGAGCCGCCGGCGTAACGCAAGCCGAACTCGCTGAACGCGTCGGCGCGAGCCGCGAGTGGGTTCGTCTCCTTGAGTCCGGCAAACCCAGGCTCGAACTGGGCCTGACTCTGCGTGCGCTCACCGCTCTGGGGATCACGCTGGACGCACAATCTCCAGCGTCAACGGCTTCAGCGTCCGGGCACTTGCCTTCAGCGTCAGGCAAGCCAGGTCGTTCGCGCCGTCGCAGCCTCCCACGAGAGGATCAGCGTGGCTGACGGCGCACTCCCCCGCGAGCTGGTTGTCCTGCTCCAAGGGCGTGTCGCCGGCGTGCTGCGCAAAGGCGAGACGGTCGGCTCGCATGTCTTTGCCTACGACTCCTCCTGGCGTGATCAGCCGGCTGCGTTCCCCCTCTCACTGTCACTGCCGCTGGCCAGCCAGGAGCACCTCGGGCCGGCCGTGACGTTCTACCTTCGCGGACTGCTTCCCGACAGCGAGGCCCGCCTCAACGCGATCGCGCACCAGTATGGCGTTGCGCCCGATGATCCCTTCGCACTGCTCGCGCAGATCGGAGAGGATTGCCCCGGTGCCGTGCAGTTCGCCCGGCCGGAGCGAGTGGCCGAGCTGGAAGGTGAGGGGCCCGGGCTGGTCGATGAGCTGACCGACCACGACGTCGCCGAACTGCTCAGGGAACTTGGGACAGAGAACTCGCATGGTCGGCCGGCCGTAAACACCGGGCAGTTCAGCCTCCCGGGAGCACTCGCCAAGGTGGCCCTGACCTGGGATGCCAATGCGCACCGCTGGGGGCGCCCCTCGGGCCGTGCCGCGACCACGCATATCCTCAAGCCGCCGCTCCGTGGCGTGCGGTACCACAACGAAAACGAGCATCTCTGCCTGGAGCTCGCACGACACGTCGGCTGCCCTGCGGCGGCTTCCTCCATCCTCCGCGTTGAGGATCAACGCGCCATCGTCGTGGAGCGCTACGATCGCGAGCGGCACGGTGACGTGATCGTCCGCCTGCACCAGGAGGACCTCTCGCAGGCGCTCGGCGTGAACCCGCGTCTCAAATATGCCGGGGAGGGTGCGCCCGGAATCGCGGAGGCGGTGACGCTGCTGCGTGACCAGTCCTCGCGCGCGCTCGAGGACGTCGACCGGTTCCTCCGGGCCGTCGCGCTGAACTGGGTCATCGCCGGCACCGACGCGCACCCGCGCAACTACTCGGTACTTATCGCTCCGCGTGGCAACGTGACCCTGGCGCCGCTCTATGATCTGGCCAGCGCGCTCCTTCTGCCAACACGCACGCCCGTGCCGGAGCTGCCGTTCGCGATGGCTGTCGCTGGGCGTACCACGCTGGGTGCGATCACGTACAGTGCGTGGGAGGCGCAGGCCAAACAGCTTCGGCTCAGCCGCGCGCGTGTACTCGGTGAAATAGGCGACCTGCTTCGTCGCGTGAAAGATGCGGCGCCTGGAGTTGCCGACGCCGCCGTGTCGGCCGGCGTGGACGAGCGATTCGCCACTCGCTTTGGCTCACGGGTGCGCGCTCGCGCGATCGCCTGCGCGAAGGAATTGCCCGCACGAGTGTGACCCCATCGCCTCGCGGCCGGGTCCGGAGCATCCTGCCGGAACCGAGAAACGCGAGTACACATAACGGCGGGAGGCCGTCTCGCTCTCGCATTCCTTCGACCCAGCGCTGGTTTCCATTCCCGGTCCCCATGTCCCATGCCTGTCCGCCTTGATCCCTCTGTCTTCCACCTTCCCGTTGACCGCATGCGGGAGGGATACTATTCCGACAAGTACTTCGTACGCGCCCGCGAAATATTGATCGCGGACGGTCATTCACCGCGCGTCATGATGCAGGTGTTCGGCAAGGCGCAGGCGTATCTGGGCGGGATGGACGAGGCGATCGCGATCCTGACGCTGTGCGCGGACGACTGGAACGAGCTCGTGGTGCACGCACTCTATGACGGGGATCCGATCGCGCCGTGGGAAACCGTGATGACCATTGAAGGGCCCTACGCCTCGTTCGCGCACCTCGAGACGCTCTATCTTGGCGTGCTCGCGCGACGGACGCGCGTGGGCACGAACACGCGCCGCGTGGTCGATGCCGCGTCGCCCAAGACGGTGATGTTCTTCCCGGCGCGCCATGATCACTGGCTGGTGCAGACCGGCGATGGCTACGCCGCGCACATCGCGGGCGCCATTGGGGTGTCCACCGATGCGCAGGCGAGCTGGTGGGGCTCGGCGGGGATCGGCACGGTGCCGCACGCGCTCATCGCCGCGTACGGCGGCGACACCGTGCGCGCCACGCGCAAGTTCGCCGAGTACATGGATCCCGATGTGCAGATCATCACGCTCGTGGACTTCGACAACGATTGCGTGAATACGAGCGTTGCTGTGGCGCGCGCGCTCGACGGCAGACTGTGGGGCGTGCGCATTGACACGGCGGAGAATCTCGTGGATCGATCGATCATCCCGCAGATGGGGAGCTTCAGACCGACCGGCGTCACGCCGCAGCTCGTCTGGAACGTGCGCCACGCGCTCGACCACGAAGGATTCACGACGGTGAAGATCGTCGTATCGGGCGGATTCACCGTTGAAAAGATCCGTGCGTTCGAGGAAGATGGCGTGCCGGTGGACTCGTACGGTGTGGGATCGTCACTCTTTGGCGGCAATTTCGATTTCACGGCAGACATCGTGCAGGTGGAAGGACGACCATTGGCGAAGGTGGGTCGTGCATACCGGCCGAATACGCGGTTGTCGCGGGTGACGTAAGGGATTCCCGGGCATGTGCATGCACCACGCCGTCGCCTTGATAAATCCATGCGGAATCTCTACCTTCCCGCCAACGTTGCACACGCCGGGCGCACTCCCACCACGCCCCTCCATCGAATTTTTTTCAGGATACGGGATGACTGTCTCCCATCACCCGCGTCAGCCGCTTCGCATTGCGGTGACCCTGGTGCTCGCCCTGGCCCTGGTGGCCTGCTCCGGGTACCCGAACACAACAATTGGCGCGCATTCCGATGTCGGTCGCCAGATCGACTCGCTGACGTACCTGCTGCTCATCCTCGGCGGCATTGTCTTCGTATTCGTCGAGGGACTGCTGGTCTACATTCTCATCAAATTCCGCGAGCGCCCGGGTGATGCCACGCCCGCGCAGACGCACGGGAACACGACGCTCGAGGTCACCTGGACAATGGTTCCCGCGGTGATTCTCGCGATCATCGCGGTGCCGAGCGTCCGCACGATCTTCAGGACCCAGGCCAAGGCCGTCCCGAGCGCGCTGCAGGTGGACGTGATCGGCCATCAGTGGTGGTGGGAGTTCCGCTATCCGCAGTACAAGGTGATTACGGCGAACGAACTCTACCTGCCGGTCGGGCGCACGGTGAACTTCTCGCTGCGCACGGACGATGTGATCCACTCGTTCTGGATTCCGCAGCTGTCCGGCAAGCGCGACGTCGTGCACAAGGACCGTCCCAATTACATGTGGTTCACGCCGGAGTCATCGTTCGTGTGGAATGGCGCGTGCGCGGAGTATTGCGGTGCCTCGCACTCCAACATGCGCTTCAAGGTGTTCACGGTGCCGCCGGCACAGTTCGCGACGTGGATCAAGCATCAGCAGCAGGGACCGGTGTTCCCGGCGCCCGCGGCAGTGGCAGCGGACACATCAAAGGGTGCCGCGCCCGCCGCTGCCGCCGTTGCTGTTGCACCCGCTGACACGGCCACCGGCACGTGGCCGCGCGACAAGCTGCCGTCGTGGACGGTGCCCGGGACGCCGCTCCCCACGGGCGTGACCGTGGCGGCGTCGAGCGGCGATGCCACGCGCGGGGCGCAGCTCTTCAAGACGGGCGCGTGCATTGGCTGCCATACGATCCAGGGCGTCTCGCCGGGGATCATTGGCCCCAATCTCACGCACGTGGGGAGTCGCACGACCATTGCCGGGGCGATCTACCCGAACGACATGCGGCATCTGATGATGTGGATCAAGGACGCGCGCGCGATGAAACCGGGCAGCATCATGCCCCCCATGGGCAAGGGCCTGCCGGAATCCATGGGGATGTTCTCGGATCAGCAGATCGCCGATATCGCCGCGTACATCTCGTCCCTGAAGTAACGGAGATTCCGAATGGCAACGACTGTCGCGGCTCCCTTGTCTCGCGCCGCTACGCACAAATATGAAAAGGGCATCTGGAGCTGGCTGAGCACCACCGATCACAAGAAGATCGGCCAGCTCTACCTGTATACGGCGCTCGCGTGGTTTCTCGTGGGCGGGATCGAGGCGTTGATCATCCGCACGCAGCTCTACGGGCCCAACGGGCGGCTGGTCTCGGCGGACACGTACAACCAGTTGTTCACGATGCACGGCACGACCATGATTTTCATGGCGATCATGCCGCTGTCGGCCGCGTTCTTCAACTTCCTGATCCCGTTGCAGATCGGCGCGCGCGACGTGGCGTTCCCGCGCCTGAACGCATTCAGCTACTGGATCTTCCTCTGCGGCAGCCTGTTCATCAACGCATCGTGGCTCATTCACAAGGCGCCTGACGGCGGCTGGTTCTCGTACGCCCCGCTGAGCACGCGCACGTTCAATCCCGGGCTGAACATGGATTTCTGGGTGATCGGCATCCAGATCCTTGGCGTCTCAACGCTCGCGGCCGGATTCAACTTCATCACGACGATCATCAACATGCGCGCCCCCGGCATGCACTTCATGCGCATGCCGGTGTTCACGTGGGCGGCGTTCATCACGCAGTTCCAGATCATTCTCGCGTTCCCGATCCTCACCGTCGCGGTGGTGTTCCTCCTCTTCGACCGCTTCTTCGGCACGCAGTTCTACGAGCCGGCCGCCGGAGCCGATCCATTACTCTGGCAACACCTCTTCTGGCTGTTCGGCCACCCCGAGGTGTACATCCTCATCCTCCCCGCGTTCGGACTGGTGAGCGAGGTGCTCCCCACCTTCTCGCGCAAGCCGCTGTTCGGCTATCCGGTGATGGTCTACTCGCTGATCCTGATCGCGTTTCTGGGCTTCGGCGTGTGGGCACACCACATGTTCGCCGTCGGCATGGGACCCATCGCCGACTCGGTGTTCAGCGTGACGACCATGCTGATCGCCATTCCGACGGGGGTGAAGATCTTCAACTGGCTAGGTACGATGTGGGGCGGGTCGCTGCGCTTCACCACGGCCATGCTCTTCGCGATCGGCCTCGTGTGCCTCTTCACGATCGGCGGCATTTCCGGCGTGATGCACGCGTCGCCACCGGCTGACCTGCAGCAGACGGACAGCTACTTCGTGGTGGCGCACTTCCACTACGTGCTGTTCGGCGGCTCCATGATTGGTCTCTTTGCCGGCGTGTACTCCTACTTTCCGAAGGTCACGGGCCGGCTCCTGAGCGAAACGCTCGGCAAGTGGCATTTCTGGCTGATGTTCATCGGCATGAATGTGACGTTCTTCCCGATGCACTTTGCCGGGCTCGATGGCATGCCGCGCCGCATCTGGTCGTACGACGCCAACCAGGGGTGGACGAACGACAACCACGTGTCGACGATCGGCGCGTACATCCTGTTCGTAGGCATGCTGATTTTCGTGTACAACGTGTGGCGCAGCCGGAGGAACGGCACGCGCGTCGGGAACAATCCGTGGGACGCGCCGACCGTGGAGTGGTCCACCCCGTCACCGCCGCCGCCGTACAACTACGCGAAGATCCCGCAGATCACGTCGCGCTATCCGATGTGGACCCGCGAAGGTCCGCACTCCATCAGCGCGGCGTACCCTGTGGGCGCCCCAGCCGAGGCTCCGGAGCCGACCGCGGAGGAGCTGCACATCCCGATGCCGACGCCAACGCTCAAGCCGCTGCTCGCATCACTGGCGCTCACGCTGGCGTTCATCGGACTGATCTGGCACAGGCAGGTGCCGATCATCATCCTGGGTCTGGCGCTGTTCGCGGTGGTGCTCGTGAGCTGGGTGACGACGCCGCTGGAGCCGGAACACTGAGCGTACGCCGGCGCGGCAACGCGCCGGTTCGCGGAGTAACCGTTTACCGATCATTGGAGCTTTTCCTTGGCAACCACCGCGCTTCCTGATTCGCACGCCGACCACCACTACACGTCGACGGGTCAGACCCATACGAAGATCGCCATCTGGGCCTTTATTGGCTCGGAGTGCTTCTTTTTCGCGTCGCTGATCTCGACGTACCTGATCTACAAGGGACGCTCCGTGTCGGGACCGTGTCCACACACGGTATGCCACGGCCTGCACCCGATTCTCAACATTCCGGTCACGTCGGCGTCCACGTTCGTCCTGCTCATGTCGTCGCTGTCCATGGTGCTCGCGCATTCCGCGGTGGTTCGCGGCGATCGCAAGTACTCCAGGATCTGGCTGGCGACCACGGCGCTGCTCGGCACGACGTTTCTGGGGTTCCAGGCGTACGAGTTCACCTCGTTCGTGCACGAGGGGCTCAAGATCACGACGAACCTGTTCGGGTCCACCTTCTTCACGCTCACGGGCTTTCACGGCGCGCACGTGACCGCCGGCGTGCTCTGGCTCGTCACGATGCTGTTCGTGGACTTCAAGCGCGGCCTGGGACCGCGTGACGCGATCAACGTCGACGTCATGGCGCTGTACTGGCATTTCGTGGACGTGATCTGGGTCGCGATCTTCACGCTCGTCTACCTGATTCAGTAGTGAGGACACGATGACCGCCGATTCTACACCGTCGCACGACCCGGCTCCGTCGCACGACCTGGCCGCCGCGCACGCCGACGAACACCACCACCCCGACTGGCACACGTACAAGTGGGTCGCCCTCGTGCTCACGATCCTCACCGTGGGCGAAGTGTGGATCTACTACACGCCGCTCAAGGAAACACGGATCTTCGTGCCGGCCCTGCTCATCATGTCCGTCGCGAAATTCACGATCGTCTGCATGTTCTACATGCACCTGAAGTATGACGCCAAGCTGTTTCGCGGGCTGTTCCTGGGGCCACTGACCATAGCCGTACTCGTGGTCATCTCGCTCCTGTTTCTCTTTGGGCACCTCGCGCTGCACGCGTAGCGGCCGACTCGCCGGCAACAACCGATGTACGCGGTAGCGCTGCTGCACCCCGCTGCGGGGTTTTCCTGGACGACGATCAACGTCCACTGGAGCACGGTCATTGGCAGCGCCGTGCTCGCCGGACTCTACGCTTGGCGCGCGCGCGCCGGTGCGCGGTCCGGGGAGCACCCCTCCGCCGGCCAGAAGCTCGCCTTCGCCGCCGGTCTCGCCACCCTGCTGCTCACGCTGAACGGCCCCATCCACGATCTCAGCGACGACTATCTGTTCAGCATGCACATGGTGCAGCACCTGCTGCTCACCATGCTCGTCACGCCGTTGCTCATCGCGGGCACACCCGGCTGGATGCTGCGCCCGGCGCTGCGGAGCCGCGCCGTGGCGGCGGTCGCGCGATACATCACGACCGGGCCTGCCGCGTTCACCATCTTCTCGCTCACGATCGTCGTGTGGCACCTGCCGCCGCTCTACAACTACGCGCTGGCACACCACCCCGTGCACATCGTGCAGCACCTCTGCTTTCTCGTGGCGAGCACGATCATGTGGTGGCCCATCATGAGCACGATGCCGGAGCTGCCCCGGCTCTCGTATCCCAAGCAGATGCTCTATCTGTTCGTCCTGACGCTTCCCATGACGCTCGTGGCCATCATCATCACGTACGCGGACACACTGCTCTATCCCTTCTATGCGAGTGCGCCGCGCGTCATGGATCTCTCGCCCCTCCAGGATCAGCGGCTGGGCGGACTCATCATGTGGATCCCGGGCGGACTGA
>JBOHTE010000570.1:0-1140 GCA_050733555.1 Gemmatimonadaceae bacterium
GGACTCATGTAACCCAGCGACGAGTGACGCCGCTGCCTATTGTACCGCACCTCGATCCACTCGAACAGCGCAAGCCGCGCCTCTTCCCGAGTCGCCCAATTCGCGTCCTCCACCAGCTCACTCTTGAGGGTGGAGAAGAAGCTCTCCACCACCGCGTTGTCCCAGCAATCGCCCTTCCTGCTCATGCTAGAGATCATTCCCTCTCTCTCGAGCAGCGCCCTGAAGTCACCCGAAGCGTACTGGCACCCCCTATCCGAGTGATGCAGCACGCCAGGCTCCGGACACCGCCTCTCGAGAGCCATGTGGAGCGCGTCGCACGTGATGCGACGCTCCAGCGTGTGTCGCATCGCCCAGCCCACCACCGAGCGTGTTCCGAGGTCGAGCACCACGGCCAGGTAAAGCCAGCCCTCGAGGGTCGGGATGTAGGTGATATCGCTCGCCCAGACGCGATCCCGACCGGCTACCTCGTCCACGGCGAACTGTCGGTCCAATACATTCGGAGCTATCGGCTCTCCGTGCCTCGAGTCCGTCGTCACGCGGAAGCGGCGCTTCTTCTTCGCGCGAATGCCTTCCACACGCATCACACGCTCGACCCGCTTCCTGTTCACCTCCTCCCCGCCAGCCAGGAGCTCAGCGTGCACACGCGGGCTGCCGTACGTCTGGCGGCTCCGCTGATGCACCGTCCTGATCTCCGCGGCCAGCCGCCTGGTGGAGAGCTCTCGCTCGCTCGGCGCCCGGTCGCGCCACGCATAATATCCGGCCTTCGACACCCCGAGGACACGGCACATCGCAACGACCGCATGCTCCGTGCGGTGCACATCGATGAACCGATACCTCACCGGGATTCCCTGGCAAAGAAGGCCGTCGCTTTTTTTAAGATCTCACGCTCCTCTTCGAGCTGGGCGACCCGCCGGCGCAGCTGGCGGATCTCCTAGTCCTGGCTCGTGAGCTTCCCGTTCCCCGGGAAAGCGTCCCGCGCAGTCGTGCTGCTGCGCGCACCGCTGCGTGCGGCAGTGGCGGCGAACTCGCGCCGCCAACGCCTCAACAGGTTGTCGCCGATCTGGAGCTCACGCGCGACAGAGCTCATAGGCCGCCCGCTCTCCACCAGGCGCACGGCTTCGACCTTGAACTCTGCTGTGA
>JBOHTE010000571.1:0-2047 GCA_050733555.1 Gemmatimonadaceae bacterium
GTATAGCCCTGAGGTTGCGCTATGACGAAGACGACGACGCTGCCGGTCCTGTCCTTTGCCAAGCTGGATACGGGGATGCCCATGCCGCATCTCCTCGACATCCAGACGCGCGCCTTCGAGACGCTCCTGCAGCTCGATGCCGCCGCGCACAACCGGGAAGACATCGGCCTCGAGCGTGTCTTCAAGGACCTCTTCCCCATCGCGGACGTCCACGAGAACTACTCGCTGGAGTTCGTGCGCTACGCGCTGGGCGAGCCGAAGTACTCCGTGGAGGAGTGCATCGAGCGCGACATGACGTATTCGGCCCCGCTCAAGGCCACGCTCCAGCTCATCGTCAACGAAGAAGTGAACGGCGAGAAGCGCCCGCGCAACATCATCGAGAAGGAGGTCTACCTCGGTGAGCTGCCGCTGCTCACGCCGCTGGGAACCTTCGTGATCAACGGCGCCGAGCGCGTGATCGTCAGCCAGCTGCACCGCTCGCCGGGTGTGGTGTTCGAGGAATCCACGCATCCCAACGGGCAGCGGCTCATCTCCGCGCGCATCATCCCCTTCCGCGGATCGTGGGTGGAGTTCACGGTGGACATTCACGACGTCGTGTACGTCCACATCGACAAGAAGAAGAAGTTCCCGGCGACGGCGCTGCTGCGCGCCCTGGGCTACGGCAACAACTCGGACATCCTGCGCCTGTTCTTCGCGGTGCGCGAGCTCGATCTCACGAAGAAGATCGAGAGCCGTGGCGACCAGCGCGAAGTGATTGGCGCGATCATCGCCGAGAACGTCGCGCTGGCCGGCGAGGCGTCCGATCCCGACGCGCCCAAGCTCAAGACCAAGAAGGCGCGCGCCGAACGGGAGCGGGCCGAGGCGGAGATGCTCGTGAGCGAGGGCGACGAACTGACGCAGGAGGTGTACGATCGCCTGCAGCGGCTCGGAAAGCCCAGGACCATCAAGGTCTTCGCGAGCTACATGACCATCGATCTCCGCGACGAGATGGACACGGTCGAGCGCGGCGAGCGCGCCACGCGTCGCGTCCTCGCGCTGGATGTTGTGGATGAGGACACGGGCGAGGTGCTGGCCGAGTCCGGCCAGGCGCTCAGCGATACGCTGATGCGCAAGCTGCGCAGGCACGAGGTCACGAGGGTGCAGGTCTTCGTCTCGTCGGGCCGCGCCGAGTCCACGCTCATCAAGAACACGCTGGCCAAGGACCCCACGCACAGCGAGAAGGAAGCGCTGCAGCAGATCTATTCGCTGCTGCGCCCGGGCGAGGCGCCGAATCTCGAGACCGCGCGCATTGCGCTCGAGCGCCTGTTCTTCTCACCCAAGCGCTACGATCTGGGACGCGTGGGCCGCTACAAGATCAACCAGCGGCTGGGTCTCAAGACGGATCCCGCGCACACCGTGCTCACGAAGGAGGACTTCGTGGCCATCGTGCGCTACCTGGTGGAGCTGCAGGAAGGGCGCGGCCACACGGATGACATCGATCATCTGGGCAACCGCCGCATCCGCTCCGTCGGCGAACTCATCGCGAACCAGTTCTCGGTGGGTCTCTCGCGCATGGCGCGCCTGGTGAAGGAGCGCATGTCCATCAACAACGATCCGGAGAAGATCACGCTGGACGACCTGGTGAACGCGCGGACGGTGAGCGCGGTGATCCAGGCCTTCTTCGGTTCGTCGCAGCTGTCGCAGTTCATGGATCAGACCAACCCCCTCGCCGAGCTGACGCACAAGCGTCGCCTCTCGGCGCTCGGACCGGGCGGCCTGACGCGTGAGCGCGCCGGCTTCGAAGTGCGCGACGTGCACTATTCGCAGTACGGCCGTATGTGCCCGATCGAAACGCCGGAAGGTCCGAACATCGGTCTGATCACGTCGCTCGCGTGCTTTGCACGCGTGAACGACCTCGGCTTCATCGAGACGCCGTACCTCATCGTGAAGAACGGTAAGGTCACGGGTGACTTCGAGTGGCTGGATGCGAACCGTGAAGAAGGCAAGCTGATCGCGCAGGCGAGCTCCCGTGTCGACAAGCACGGCAACTTCCTCGACGATCTCGTTC
>JBOHTE010000572.1:0-7255 GCA_050733555.1 Gemmatimonadaceae bacterium
GCGCGTCGTTGGTGTGGGATTGATCGCGTAGCGCCCGCCCAGAAAGAGCCCGCGCGCGATCTGTCCCTTGTCGTTGTAGGTGTCGCCGAGTTTGCCGTTGTCGTAGAACAGACCGCTGCCAAAGCCCAGACTGAAGCTGCCGAATCCGCGCCCCAGCGTGAACGACTTGGTGGCCACGCCGTACACGGTGGGCGCGGTGTGGAAGTGCGTCGCAAAGGAGGACGTGACCTCTTTCGTTGCTCCCGCCGAGGTGAACGAGATGTCGCACCCGACGAGCAGCCGATCCTCGTGATCGCAGTTGCCCAGGTTGCGGAACCCGACGGCAATGGCCGGCCAGGGTTTGTCCGCCTGCTCCTTGAGCGCGAGCACCTGCCCGAAGAAGCCCCACTCGGGATTCTGGCTGTACAGTGAAAATCCGACCGACACGCGACCGCCCCAGTGAGAATCGATCGCGAGGTTGGTGTTCCACCGCGACGCGAGGTTCAGGCTCTGTTGTCCGGCAATATTGTACGGGATCTGCCGGCCCGTGGTGGACAGCCAGATGTCCCCGGAAGCGGGCGACACCCAGGCCACCGGAATGTCAATCAGTCCCGTCCCGTAGCTGAGAGTGGCGGGATAGCGCTGATCGGCCTGTTGCTGCGCCGGCAGCACGGGAATCGCGATCAGCGCCACGCCAAGCGTGCACGCGATGAGGGCGATCCCCGACCGCGTCGTGCGCATGAACTCCTCCAGTGTCACGGTTGACAGGTTGTCCCGCTCAGAATGCGTCGGTGATAATGCAGGATTGAACAGCGTGCGTCAAATATTTACACGTGAATGCACGAGGCCACACGCGCACCCCACACTGCCATGACGCTTGTGCGAAGCCCAGGTCAACGATCGGATGCCGCTTCACTTAGCAAGACGCGCGCCGCATGTCGCAGCGTGCGGAGCAGCGTGAGGCGCGGCGTGCGGCAACGCACGGGTCGCCAAGGCACCCCCCGCGCGAGCGCAGTGCCACAGAAGAGTGAATTGCTGCTACTTGGTTTGCCCGCCAGGAGGCGACTGCCGTCCGAGGGCAGCATTGCCGATGCCGCCAAATCGAATCGCCAGCGCACCGGCCAGCGCGACGCCGGCCAGCAGCCCGGTACGCCACTTCGAGAGCTTGCGTTCCCGCATGGATGCGATGGCATCTCTCGGCAGCATCACGTGCTCTCCATTCCAGTTCTGATCGTCGCCAGAGCGGACGTCCACGTGGCGGACCGCCAGCATGATAGTGCTGTCGTTGCTCGCCAGCAGATCGCCATCGACCGACTGGACGTTCGCGCCGAGATATTGCGTGAGTTCACTCGTGCCATTATCGGTGAGATCCACGACGACCTGATCGCCGGCTTGCGGTGCGACTCCTGTGACCGGGGTGCTCAGATAGCAGCCGCAGAGGAGACACGGTATCATCACAAACGGCATGATGCGCATCACGGTCGCCTCGAAAGAGAGAGGGTGCAGCGTTCATCGTCGCCGGGCGAGCGGATCGTGATCGGGCTAATCGGGCACGCGCGCGCCGGCATTGAACTGGCTGCAGGAAGTCGCTGCAGAAAGCGGGCCCGGTGGTTCGCCGTGCGTCCTGTTGTTGTGGCCGCCGTGCGGATGGGGCGGTTCCGCCGGGCGTTCCTGGCCGCTGCACTGGGGGCCTCGCTCGTGCAGGGCGCGGCCGCGTCCCGCGCCGTCGCGCAGGATTCGGTGCAGACGGCATCACGGCACAAGCGCAGCACGATGTACGCGATCGCAGGTGCCGTGCTTGGCGGTCTCGCCGGCGTGCTCTTCTCGAAATCAAGTGGATCGTCGGGCCATGGCGCGTGCGGCATTCCCTGCTTTTCCATCGCTTCGGCGGCCGCCGGTGGCGGAGTCGGCTTTCTCATCGGGCGACAGTCGGACCGCCGCTACGCGCTGCGGTATCGCGGAGGGGTTGGTCCGCTCGACATCAGGAGTCTCGCCGCGCCGCTCGTCGGTGCTCCCACGGCGGTCGCCGTAGCCGCCGGCGACGTGGCGGTGGGTGGCAGCGCGGGCGTGCAGATGTTCGACGCCGACTCGGGGCTGCGGGCGGCGGCACTGCGCGCCAGCGGGCTGCACGGCATCGCCCATGTCGCGCTCGCGCCTGAATCGGGTTGGCTCGTGGTGGGATCGCCCTCGGGACTCTATCTCTTTCCCCCCGGACGAGGTCGCGGCGCGCTCGCGCGCGAAGGTGATGTGCGAGCAGTGGCGGCGGCAACCACGCGCGCATTCGTCGCCCTGCCGGGTGAGCTCGGCGTGGTGCCCCTGTCCCTCGCGGAAGACACGCTGCTGTCGCTGCGCGGCACACCCCTCTTGTCGTCGGTGAGCGATCTCGCGTGGGATCCGGCGCGGGCTCTGCTGTGGGCCGTCACCGATCAGGATCTGCTCGCGTTTCGCGCAACTGGCGATTCGCTCGTTCGAGTGGGTGGCGCGGCGCTGGGCGGCGCCGGGCTTCAGCTCGCCCTGTCGGGCGACACCGTCGCCGTCGCCCTGGGTATCGGCGGCGTTCGACTCTTCGACACGCATGATCCCGCGGCGCCCGTGCAAGTCATGTCCTGGACGCACGCGCGCTTCGCCTACGACGTCTCGCTGGACGCGGGCCGACTGTTCATCGCAGCTGGTCCGGAGGGCGTCTTCGTCATTGACCTCCGCGCGGGCGAGGCGCGCGCGCTGGGTGTGGCACGCGGACTGGGATTCGCGACCGCGCTCGCGTCCGACCGCGGGTATACCTACATTCTCGACAGGCGCACGAACTCCCTCCGCCGCATCCTCTCCCACTTCTAGACCCGCATGACCTTCGCCAGACTTGCCATGATCGCCGTGGGCGCCACCCTGTTCGGCGCTGCCTGCCGTCCATCGGATGCCGCGCGCTCCAGCCGCGCGGGCACCGGGGCGTCCGCGGGCCAGAGCGCGCCAGCCGTCCGCGATACGGTGCTCGAACGCAAGGCCGATCACGCGCGCATCGAGGGCAGCGACAGCGCCGGCGTGTGGGTCGTCGAGATCAGCGACTTCCAGTGCCCGTATTGCAAGGAGTGGCACGACGAGACGTACGCCACGCTGAAGCAGGACTACGTGGACACGGGCAGGATCCGTTTCGCCTACATCAACTTTCCGCTTCCCGGTCATCGCAACGCCTGGCCCGCGGCGGAGGCTGCCATGTGTGTGGCCGCACAGGGCAAGTTCTGGCCCATGCACGATGCGCTGTTCGCCACGCAGAAATCGTGGGAAACACTGTCCGATCCCGCTGCCTATCTGGACTCGCTGGCGGTGCGTGTCGGCGTGGATTCCGTCGCCTATCACGGCTGCGTGTCGAAGCATGAGATGCGTGCGCTCATCCAGGCCGACATCGATCGCGCCACCTCTTCGGGCGTCAACTCCACGCCCTCGTTCAACATTGGTGGCGAGATGATCGCCGGCGCGCAGCCCACGGCGGTTTTTCAGCAGGCGATCGACTCGGCGCTGGCCCGCCACGGCGCGGGCGCAGCCCGCTGAACGGTCACGAACGGCCCGTCACCAGCTCCGGCAATCCACGAGCCGCAGCCCATCCTCTACGACGCTCTCACCCAGCTCGCGCGTCTCGCCGCCGCGATCGCGCCGGAGCGAGAGGGAAAGACCTGGCGCGCGCTGCGTGCCCGGCGCGGCATTCGGGATCGCTACACGGCGTGGGGTCGGACCGCACGCGACCCGGAGCGGCCGCTCCTCTGGATGCACGCGCCCTCGGTTGGCGAGGGGCTGCAGGCGCGGCCTGTGCTGGACATCCTGCGCGGCCGGCATCCGGCATGGCAGTTCGCCTACACGTTCTTCTCGCCCAGCGCCGAGCCATTCGCGCAATCGCTCGGCGCAGACTTCACCGACTATCTCCCGTTCGACACGACGGGCGACATGCGCAGCGCGCTCGATGCGCTGCGCCCACACGCGATCGTCTTCAGCAAGCTGGATGTCTGGCCGACACTCGTGCGCGAAGCTGACGGGCGCGGCGTCCGTCTTGCCCTCATCAGCGCGACCCTGGCCGCGGGGTCGAGCCGGCGCGGCCGGCTCGCAGCCGCGCTGCTGCGTGATGCGTATTCGCGGCTGGATACCGTGGGTGCCATTGACCCGGACGACGCCGCGCGCCTCACCGGGCTGGGGGCGCGCGACGCGGTGATCACCGTGAGCGGCGATACCCGCTACGATCAGGTCTGGGCGCGCGCGCAGGCGGTGCGCACTGACGATCCGCGTCTCGCGGCGCTTCGCGGCGCGCGGCCTACGCTCGTCGCGGGTTCCACCTGGCCCGCCGATGAAGCAGTGCTGCTCGCCGCATGGGAGCAGGTACGCCGGTCGTTCCCCGACGCGCGCGTGATCATCGCGCCACACGAACCGCACGTGGTGCGGTTGCGATCGATCGAATCGTGGGCCGCGCGCGCGGGACTGTCGTGCGTGCGGCTGGGCGCCGCTCCGGACACCGCCGCCGATGTGGTGCTCGTGGACCGCGTGGGCGTGCTCGGCGAGCTCTATGCGCTGGCTGACGTGGCGTATGTGGGCGGCGGCTTTCATGCCGCCGGCCTGCACTCGGTGCTCGAGCCCGCGGCGTTCGGCGCGCCCGTACTCGTCGGACCACGTCATCAGGACAGTCGCGACGCGCTGCTCCTCCTGCGATCAGGCGGCGCCAGAGCCGTGTCCGACCCGTCCAATACGGCAGCGGCACTCGACGAATGGTTCGCCCGGGCCAACGCACGTCGCGACGCCGGAGCGCAGGCGCGCCGGCTCGTGCAAGACGGACGTGGCGCCGCGCAGCGATCCGCCGCGCTCGTGGAAGCGCTCTTCGACGCGTAGCGCGCCGCTATGCTTTCGCCACCAGCGCCAGATTGCGCTCCACCTGGGCCAGCAGATCCTGCAACTCGATGGGCTTCGTGGCGTAATCATCTACGCCCGCCTCCTCCGCCGCCTGGGCTGCCCCTTCCTCAGACAATCCGGTGAGCAGGATCACGCGCACGCGCTGTCCGTGCTCGGCGTGCGCCTTGAGGGCCCGGCAGATATCGCGTCCGTCCACACCGGGCATCATGAGATCGAGCAGCACGAGGGATGGCCGCGTCTCGTCGAACGACGCGAGCGCTTCGTCAGCGCAGCGCGCCACGCGCACCGCGTATCCCCGCGACTCGAGAAAGCGCTGCAGCAGTTGCGCATAGTCGCGATTATCATCGACAACCAGAATACCCGGCTGGGTCGTCCTTTCCTTATCGGGATCCGGCATTCCGACCTCCAGGCCGCTGACGATGCGCTCGGTGTGCGAGGCTGATCCGACTGCGCCGCTACCGGTTTCGCGCCGCCAGTGGGTGATACGCCAGGGACAGACCGAACGAGACGTCGCTCCCCGACCCGCCGATGGAGCCCACCGAAATCGCCGGGCGCAGCGACAGAGTATGCGTCATTTCGAAATCCGCGCCGAAGTCGAAGTTGACATTCAGCTGACTGTCGCCGCCGCCAAAATCAATCGAGAGCCGCGGGTGCACGTACGGCGTGAGAAAGACGTCCCCTTCCATGGGGAATCGGTGCCCCACGACGACGCCAATGGGGATCCGCCCCAGGCTGCGACCCGCGAACGACCCGTACAGGCCGGCGGTGAACAGCACGTCGATCGGTGTTTCCTTCGTGGCGTGAACGAGCCGCTGCGTGAAGCCTCCACCCAGCAGAAAGCGCGTGTCCGCATTGTGGCCGGGCGAGGCAACGCCCACGTCGAGGTTGAATTGGCTCTCCGAGCTCAGTCCTTCCCGCCACTGGAATACCCCACTCGTGCCCGGATCGCCACCGGCAACGCCAAAGTTCAGTTCGCGAGAGGTGAGGTTCGACGGCTGCCAGGCGGGATAGCCCCAGGCCTGTGCGGAGGCACCCGGCGCCGCGAACACCAGCATCACACCAGCCAGCAGCGTACCTGCCAGAGCGAAACCCTTCATGCCCACCCCTCTGAAAAATTGGTTCCCCTGCAAGAGAGTGCGCCGGTCACAGCTCAACACCGCGACCGACGCATCACCGAGCTTCATTGACATGCAGGAACTATTCCGCTCGTGCGGTTTCCGTGACGATTCGCACGTGATTGTCCACGACCTGCAGGAAGCCACCCGAGAGCTGGAATCTGCGCTCGCCGCCGTCGCTCTGCACGCGCAGCGCACCGGTGCCCAGTGCGGTGATCATGGGCGCATGATTGGTCAGAATACCCACTTCGCCATCGAACGCGGGAGCGACCACCTGGGTGGCGTCTCCCTCGAACAGCGTGGCTTCGGGCGAGATCAGCGAGACCTTGAGCACTGGTGCCTCAGCTCTTCAGGGTCTTGGCTTTTTCGACGACCTCGTCAATGCCGCCTACCATGTAGAACGCCTGCTCGGGGAGTTCGTCAAATTCGCCGGCCACGACGCGCTCGAAGCTCGCGACGGTCTCCTCGAGATGGACGAGCTTGCCCGTGATGCCGGTGAACTGCTCGGCCACGGCGAACGGCTGCGACAGGAAGCGTTGCACCCGGCGCGCACGCGCCACGATGCGCTTGTCATCCTCGGAGAGCTCCTCCATGCCGAGGATCGCGATGATGTCCTGCAGCTCCTTGTAGCGCTGCAGAATACGCCTTACTTCGGAAGCCACATTGTAATGCCGCTCGCCCAGATACTGGGCGGCGAGAATGCGGGAGCTCGACGCCAGCGGATCCACGGCGGGGTAGATGCCGATTTCCGTGAGCGCGCGGGAGAGCACCACCGTCGCATCGAGGTGCGCGAACGCCGTGGCCGGCGCGGGATCGGTGATGTCGTCGGCGGGCACGTAGATCGCCTGCACGGACGTGATCGAGCCGTCCTTCGTGGACGTGATACGCTCCTGCAGGTCGCCCATTTCCGTGGCAAGCGTCGGCTGGTAGCCCACCGCGCTGGGCATGCGGCCCAGCAGCGCGGACACCTCGGAGCCGGCCTGCGTGAAGCGGAAGATGTTGTCGATGAACACCAGCACGTCCTGGTGCTCCACGTCGCGGAAGTACTCGGCCACGGTGATGCCGGAGAGTCCCACGCGCAGGCGCGCGCCCGGCGGCTCGTTCATCTGACCGTAAATGAGCGCGGCGGATTTGATGACGCCGGACTCCTGCATTTCGAGATACAGGTCGTTCCCCTCGCGCGTGCGCTCGCCCACACCGCAGAACACGGACTTGCCGCCGTGTCCCTTGGCGACGTTGTTGATGAGCTCCATGATCACGACGGTCTTGCCGACACC
>JBOHTE010000573.1:0-1376 GCA_050733555.1 Gemmatimonadaceae bacterium
TCGTCCGGGTCCTCGGGGTCTCCCCAGATTCCGGGACCGGTGAGTTGCATGCTGCCAAAGCCAAGCCGGTGAACGGGGAGATCGCCGCCGATGGCAAAGCTGCCCGACGCGGAGGCCGGGCGATCGAGTGTCGTGGTCATGATGTGGTCTCGCGCAGAAGAATGTTCTGGCGGCACTACGTCCGCCGGTCGAACCGGAATGGATCAGACCCCGTCTGGCATGACCAAACGGGGTCTGATCTGCTTCTTCTGCTCAAGCGTTACCACTTGCCGAATGGTTCCCGTCAGGCGATCTCGTCCGCGACGACGTAGATACCGAACAGTTCATCGAGCGAACGCGCCGGATCATCGGTGAGGCCACTGTGAATCGGAGAGCTCTGCAACACGTCGGAGCGCGGCGAAGTGAGCCAGTGAAAACGCTCGGACGGCGGCGAGAGTGCGACGGGACCCGCCGCGGCATCACCGGCGCAAATGGCTTTGAGCGATTCGAGATATCGGGCGAGCAGCTCGACGTCCATCTGTCCGATGCGCTCGCGCAATGCGGCGACGTCCGTGAGGACGCGCACTCCGAGGAATTCCGCCGTCCGTGCGTGCACCACGACGCCAACGGGCACGAAGGCGCCCGTATGCACGTGCGGCACCGCGCGCAGGATGGCGAAGTCGTAGGGAACGCGATCGCGACTCATCGCCGGGCCGAGAGCACGCGGGGCGGCGCATGGCGCACGCGCGCACGTGCGGCGATGGCTTCCGCCAGGAAGTCGCGCGGCGGCGCGAGGCGCGTGCGGAGATAGTGCGCATAACGCTCGCGCTCCGCCGCCGCGTCGTCGCCGAGCAGTGCGTCGGGAACCGACGCCAGCACGTCGGCCAGCAGTGCCTCGGTGAGCACGGCGGTCGCACGCACATCCGCCGCCTCGAGGTCACCGCTTCGGGCGAGCAGCACGTGCTGTTCAATGAGCGGGAAGGGCGTTCGCGTGCGTACATCATCCACGCGGGCCCAGTCGTGATGCGCGTAGAGTGCCGCACCATGGTCGATGAGCCACGGCGTGCGGTGCCAGACGAGAATATTGGGATTGCGGTGTGTGCGGTCCGGATTCGTCGTGAACGCATCGAGCCAGACGATGCGTGCGGCCAGCTCCTCCGACAGCAGATCGCCGGCCGCCGTGGCATCGTAGTTGAACGCGCCGTCCAGATAGCGCAGCCCCACGTTGGTGCCATGACTCCTGCGCAGGATGTCCTGGATTTCGGGATCGGGCTCGCTGCGGCCGAAGAGCGCCGAGAGCTCGACCAGCGTGAGATCGGGCAGCGGCAGCTCGAGCGAGCGTGCGAGCTGTCCCACGATCAGTTCTGCCACGAGTGCTTTCGGACCCTGGCCCGCGC
>JBOHTE010000574.1:0-5481 GCA_050733555.1 Gemmatimonadaceae bacterium
GCGGGGGAGCGCCGCGGACCCTCGGTACTGCGGGTCCGCTCTGCTCCCCCGCGCGGGTAGCTGAGTGCTCGGCCTGGTTGCTTCCGGCGACCACCGACCAGCGACCACCGACCAGCGACCACCGACCAGCGACTACCGACCAGCGACTACCGACCGTCTCAATGCTCCTTTCCACCCCCGTCACGTATCTCAAGCACATTGGACCGCAGCGCGCGGAGGCATTGCGGCGGCTGGGCGTGATCACGGCGGGAGATCTGCTGCGCCATCTGCCGCATCGCTACGAGGACGCGAGCACCGTCTCACCGATATCGGCGCTGCATACGGGAATGGAGGCGACGGTCATCGGCACGGTGATCTCCAAGGGCATTGTCCCCACGCGCAAGGGGCTGCGCGTGTTTCAGGCGGTCGTGCGGGATGACACCGGACTCATCGAAGTCTCCTGGCCGGGACAACCCTTTCTGGACCGCGCGATCGCCAGGGACGATGTACTGCTGTTGCGCGGTGTCGTGCGATTCTTTCACGGCCGTCAGCTTCAGCCACGCGAGTTCGTGAATCTCGGACGGGATGCGGACGGTACGCAGGGCGGGCGCGTCCTCGCCGTCTATCCCGCCACGGAGCGGCTGTCGCACAAGCAGATCCGCGCGCTCATCGATGAGCATCTGGAGATGCTGCTCGGTCTCGTGCACGAATACTTCCCGCCGATGCTTCTGGCGCGCGCCGGCGTGCCACCGCTTCGCGACGCACTGCGCATGGTGCACCATCCGGCGAACATGGACGAAGCGCTGCACGGACGCTCCAGACTGGCTTTCGAGGAACTGTTCTTCGTGCACCTGTTGCATGCGCGCGCGCGCGAGATGGCCCGTGAGACGCGTCGCGGCATCAGGTTCACGAACCGCCGGGATCTCACGTCGCGTCTCAAGGATGCGCTGCCCTTCGAGCTGACAGCGGCCCAGGTGCACGTGATCCGGGAAATCGTCTCGGACATGTGCAGTCCGCGGCGCATGCATCGGCTGCTGCAGGGCGACGTGGGGAGCGGCAAGACCATCGTCGCGCTCTTTGCCGCACTGCTCGCGCTGGAGAACGGGTTCCAGGCTGCGATCATGGCGCCCACCGAGCTGCTCGCGGAACAGCACGCGCGTACACTGGAGCAACTCCTGACCCCCCTGGGCGTGCGGCCGATCCTCATGACGGGCAGCGTGCCGGCTCGCGAGCGGCGCGTGGCGGAGGAGCGGCTGGCGAGCGGCGCGCCGCTCATCGTCGTGGGCACGCATGCACTGGTACAGGAGCGTACGCGCTTTGGCCGGCTCGGCCTCATCGTGATCGACGAGCAGCACCGATTTGGCGTCGAGCATCGCGCGGCGCTGGGCGAAAAGGGCGTCCGGCCGGATGTGCTCCTGCTCAGTGCGACCCCCATTCCGCGTTCCCTGGCGCTGACGCTCCACGGCGATCTGGATGTCAGTGTACTGGACGAGCGTCTGCCGGGCCGGCGGCCGGTGCTGACCGCACACCGGCCGGAGTCGGCGCGCGTGCGGGTGCTCGAGTTTGCGAGAAGCGAAGTCGAGACGGGGCGACAGGTCTACATCGTCTACCCGGTCATCGAGGAGTCCGAGAAGACCGATCTCAAGGCCGCGACTACGATGCACGCCGAGCTTGCCTCGGGCGTCTTCGCCAACCAGCGCGTGGCGCTGCTGCATGGACGTCTGAGCGCGGACGAACGCGAGCGCACCATGCGCGCCTTCCGCGATCACGAGCTCGATGTGCTCGTCGCCACCACAGTGATCGAGGTCGGCATTGACGTGGCCAATGCGACGCTCATGCTCATCGAACATCCGGAACGCTTCGGCTTGTCGCAGCTCCATCAACTCCGCGGCCGCGTCGGCCGCGGCGCGCAGGAGAGCTACTGCATCCTGCTTGGCGACGTGAGCACCGAGGTCGCGCAGCGTCTCCGCGTGTTCCTGGAAACCGAGAACGGATTCACCATCGCGCTTGAGGACCTGCGGATGCGCGGCATGGGGGATCTGTTCGGATCGCAGCAGAGCGGGGCACCCACCTTCCGTGTCGCGGATCCGCTGCGCGATGAGGAACTGAACCGCAGCGCCATGGCGCTCGCCGCAGAGTACCTGGCGACGGATCCGGCGCTCGAACGTGCCGAACACGCCGGCATCCGTACCGCGCTCGGCGAGCGCTTCGCGCGCGCCATCGAGCTGTTCCGGGTGGGATAGTTCTCCTCGCCCTACAGCCCTTCCCCTGGGAATCGGCAATCAGCCTCTCCCCGCCATCCCGCCCTAGGGAATCGGCAATCAGCCTCTCCCCGCCACACCGCCCTAGGGAATCGGCAATCGGGAATGGGGAATGGTTGGAATGGGGAATGGGGAGGCCGATTTCCTGCTTTTGATGAAATAGGGGTGGGGCGGCAGGGGGCGGATTGCCTTACCGATTCCCCATTCCCGATTGCCGATTCCCAAGGGAAGGGTGGTCGGGCGGGGCAGATTGCCGATTCCCAAGGGAAGGGTGGTCGGGCGAGGCAGATTGCCGATTCCCAGTGGGGTGGTGGTGGTGATGGGCAGCAACGCCCCGCAGCCGCAGCCAGAGGCTCAGCGCGTACGCCCCGTACACCACCGCCACAATGATGTACGCCGCGTGATAGTAGCCCGCGTTGTGTGGCATCAGCCGCGCTCCTCCGCGTCGAGTTCGTCGCGCGCGATGGCGAGGTGATAGCGCGCCCGGAAGAACGCGATGAACAGGATCGTGAATGACACGAACGCCAGCGCGAACGTCTCGAGCATCTCGTTGGGCAGCGAAGGCCGGCTCGGCTTGCCGATGATCGGCATCGGATGCAGCGTGCGGAACAGGTACACGCTCAGGTGGATGAAGGGAATGAGCAGCGCACCCAGAATGCCGAGCACCGCGGAGTAGCGCGCGCGCATTTCGCGGTCTTCGATCGCGCCGCGCAGCACCAGGTAGCCCACGTAGATGAACCAGAGAAAGAGCGTCAGTGTGAGCCGCGCGTCCCAGGTCCACCAGGTGCCCCAGATCGGCTTGCCCCACAGCGACCCGGTGATGAGCGTGACGGTCGTGAACACCACGCCCACCTCGGCGGCACTCTCCGCCACGCAATCCAGCTTGAGGTCCTTGAGCCAGAGGTAGCCGATGCTCGCGAGCGCCACGATGCCGAACGCCAGGAACGCGACCCACGCCGAGGTGGGGTGCACGTAGTAGATCTTCTGCGCCGGACCCTGGATGGCCTCGAGTGGCGTGAAGTAGATCGCACGAATGTACGTGGCGGCCACCGCGATCACGGCCACGATGAACCACCAGCTAACGCCGGGTCGCGCGCGTCGTGCGCTTGCGGCTGGCGGCGCGTGCACGTCGCTCGTGAGTTGTGTCGTCATTCCTCGATCGTAAATGGAAACGCCATCATGCAGGCCGCGACGAACACCAGGTCGAACGCCAGGAGGATCTTGAGCCAGTTCGCTGCCTCCATGACGGGCCGGCCGCTCAGCAGTCGCGCGGTGGCTTGCGCGGCGGGCATCACGATCGGCACGAAGAACGGGAGCGACAGCATGGGCAGCAGCAGCTCTGCGAGCCGGGTGTTCACCGCCATGGCGCTGAACAGCGTTCCCACCGCCACGAGTCCGATCGTCGCCAGCAGCGCGACAGCCGCGATCGCGAGCCAGCGACCACCGAAGGGCGTGTTGTAGAACAGCGCGACAGCGGGTATGGAGATCGCCTCCACCGCCCCAACGAACACGACGTTCGCCAACGCCTTGCCCAGATAGATCGCTTCGCGCCGTACGGGCGCGCCCAGCAGCGCGTCGATGGCCCGATCCGCGAGCTCCAGGCTGAACGACCGGTTGAGCCCCAGGAGGCCCGCGAATGTGAAGATGACCCAGAGCACACCCGGCGCCAAGTCCATGCCGGCCACGGCGGTGGGGTCCCACGCGAAGAAGAAGATCACGATGGCGAGGAGCGCGAACACGACCGCGGAAAAGAACGCCGTCCGCGTGCGGAACTCGATCGCCAGGTCCTTGCGCGCGATGAGCAGCGCGGCGCCGAGCGTGCCAGGCCACGCGTTAGGGGCCACGCGTCACCAGCTCGCGGTACGTGGCGGTGTACGCCACGGTGTCCAGCTCGTCGCATGATTCGAAGCGCACGAAACGCCCTGCCTGCATCACCGCGGCATGCGACGCCAGCTCCAGCCCTTCCCCCAGATTGTGGGTGACGAGAACGAGCGTGGCACCGTGCGCGCGCAGTTCGGCGAGCGCGCCGGTGAGCGCCGCGGCGCCCGTGGCGTCGAGTCCGGTGAATGGCTCATCGAGCAGGACGACGCGCGGCCCATGCACCATGGCTCGCGCAATGGACACCCGCTGCTGGAGTCCACGGCTCAGTGAGCGCACCGGCGCGTCCGCGCGGTCGAGCACGCGCATGCGTTCCAGCGCGACGTGCGCCGCAGCGCGCGCATCGCGCACCCCGTGCAGCCGCGCGGAGAACTCCACGTTCTCCCGCGCCGTGAGCGCGCCATAGAGCATGCTCGCGTGCGAGATGAGACCCACGACGGCGCGCACCTCCTCGCCACCCGGGAGTGTCACACCGCCAATGCGCGCCGTTCCCGCACTCGGCTTGAGCAGTCCCGCGAGCATGCGCAGCAGCGTCGTCTTCCCCGCCCCGTTCGGCCCGAAGAGCGCGAGGCAGTCCCCCGCCCTGAGCGACAGGTCCACGCCATCCACCGCCCGTCTCCCCCCGAACATCCGCGTGAGGCCGCTTGCCTCGACCTCCGCGTCGCCCGCGCTGGCCACGCTCACCCGTTCCGCCGCGCCTGTCACTTCCGGCGCTCCCGCAGGGAGCCGCTCCCTTCCCGCAGGCGGGCCTCCGGCCTGTCGCTTCCCGCGAAGTACTTCGCCGCGTGCCGGGGTGAATGCTGTCGCAATGCCACCCGCAACTCCTCCACCCCCATTGCCCGCGCCGCCAGATGCGCCGCATACGAGTGCCGCAACGTATGGGGACCAATATGTGCGACCACGTCCTCCGGCAGTCCGGCCGCACCCGACACCCGCCGCAGCCGGTCCCAGGCCCGCTGGCGCGACGTATGCAAGCGCGTGCGAGGGTGAATGAATACGAACGACTCGTGCGCCTTCCGCGCGGGACGCGGCCGCTCCGCCAGCCACGCAGCGAGCCAGCGCGCCGCGTCCCCTTCAAGGGTCACCCGGCTTTCCTCGCCGCGCCGCCCCACGACGTCGATCTTCATCACCGCGTGTCCGCCTCGCACCGCGTCCATCGTCAGTCCGATCGCTTCCGAGATGAGCAGCGCGGCGTGGTAGCACAGCCCATAGAGCGCCAGGTCCATGCGCTCCGCGGCACCGCCCGGCTCGCGCGCGCGCGATTCGAGCCACGCGAAGATGGCGTTCACGTCCTCCACCGGTATGACGTGCGGCGCCCGCGGCTCCGGCACGGGCTCCGCGAGCGCGTGCGCCGGCCCGGGAG
>JBOHTE010000575.1:0-1722 GCA_050733555.1 Gemmatimonadaceae bacterium
CTACGTTCCAGATCCCACGTCCCACGTCCGACGTTTCGTTTCCCCATTTTCGATTGCCCATTCCCATGGGAAGGGCGACGGGGAGAGGCCGATTCCCCTTTCCCTATTGCCGATTCCCAAGGGGAGGGTGGCGTGGAGAGGCCCGTTCCCACTCTGGCGGCCAGCCGCGCTCCGCGCGGCGGCTCAGACTACTCGTACCGCAGCGCGACGATCGGATCCAGCAACGACGCTCGCCGCGCGGGCCAGACGCCGAAAATCACTCCCACGATCGCCGAGAAGACGAAGGCCAGCACGATGGATGCCGTGGAGACATTCGTGCTCCAGTGCATCGTGTATTTCATGACGGCCGCGCCGCCGGCGCCGACCATCACGCCGATCAGCCCACCCAGCAGGCAGAGTACAACCGCCTCGATGAGGAACTGCAGCAACACGTTCATGCGCGTGGCCCCGAGTGCCTTGCGGACGCCGATCTCGCGGGTGCGCTCGGTGACCGAGACCAGCATGATGTTCATGATGCCGATGCCGCCGACCAGCAGACTAACCGTGGCAATGCCGGCGAGCAGCAGCCCGAACACCTGCGTGGTCGCCTGCGAGGCATTCAGGAAGTCGGACTGGTTCCGGATCTCGAAGTCATCGGGGCGGTCGCCCATGAGGCGATGCGCGCGCCGCAGGATCTTCTGAATCTCCGCCATCGTCTGCGGGATGGCTGATTCGCTTGTGGCCAGCACATTGATGGAGCGGATGTACTTCGTGTCCATCACCCGGAACTGCGCCGTGGCCAGCGGGATGATCACCTGATCATCAGGATCGTTGAAGCCCGACGCACCACCCTTCGGCTGGAAAATGCCAATGACCTGGAAGGGCGTGCCGCTGATCCGAATGGTCTGCCCCAGCATGGCGATCGGGTTGTCCGGATAGAGATTCTGCGCCGTCGTCATGCCCAGTACGGCGTAGCGCTGCCGTCCCTGATCATCCTCCTCCGTGAACACCCGCCCTACGGAGAGCGTGTACTTCCGTACATCCGCGTAGTTCGGCGTGGTGCCAATGATGTTCGTGGAGGTGTTCGCGTTGCGGAACTGCACCTGCAACTGGCGCGTCATCTCCGGTTCAACGGCGCCCAGCGTCGAGGCCTGTTCCTCGAGGGCCAGTGCATCCGAGACCTGGAGTCGTGCACGGTCCGTCGACGACGCCACGCCGCCCTGGAACACCTGGCCGGGCACGACCGTGAGCATCGTCGTGCCGAGTGAATTGATCCGTTCGTTCACGGCCTGCTGCGCGCCACGGCCCAGCGCGACCACGGCAATCACCGCGCCCACGCCAATGACGATGCCGAGCATCGTGAGCAGCGACCGGAGTTTGTTGGCTCGCAGCGCCGCCAGCGCGACGAGCAGCGTTTCACCGAGTAGCATGGTTAGGGCCCTCCGCGGCCCCCGCCACCACGACGGCCGCCCGAACTGGTACTGTTGCTCTTCTGATTCTGAGTCGAGTTCATGCCAGGGAGCGACATGAAGCCTTGAATGCGCTTCATCCGCTGTTGTTGCGCCTGCATGAGCATGGCCGTGGTGACGATCGCGACCTGCTCACCTTCCTTGAGTCCGGAGATCACTTCCGTCACATCGTAGTTGCCGATGCCAAGCACGACGAGCCGAGGGACGAACGTGCCATTCTGCGCAACGAACACGAGGCCCATGTGCTGTCCCGGGACACCGCCCTGGCCGCGCA
>JBOHTE010000576.1:0-1561 GCA_050733555.1 Gemmatimonadaceae bacterium
GCGGGGGAGCAGAGCGGACCCGCCGTACCGAGGGTCCGCGGCGCTCCCCCGCGCGGGTTGCCCAGCGACCAGCGACCAGCGACCAATGACCAATGACCAGCGACCGCCTCACAAGTACATCACCTTCTTCACCGCCGCGATGGTCTTCGGGAGGTCCGGCTTCGCCGCGCGCTCCAGGTTCCTGGCGTACGGCATCGGCACATCCTCCTGGTGCACGCGCAGGACTGGCGCATCCAGATCGTCGAAACATTCACGCTGGATGACGTCAGCAATCTGCGCGCCCATGCCGCACACTTCCCATCCTTCCTCCAGCACCACCGCGCGATTCGTCTTGGCCACGGACGCCGCGATCGTCTCGACGTCCATCGGACGCACGGTGAGCAGGTCCACCACGTCCACATGAACGCCTTCCTTCGCGAGCTGGTCGGCGGCCTGCAGCGCCACGTGAATCATCTTGCCGAAGGTGATGATGCTGCAGTGGTCGCCCTCGCGCTTCACCTGCGCCTTGCCCAGCGGAATGAAATATTCCTCCTCGGGCACCTCGCCCTTGAGGTTGTAGAGCATTTCGCCTTCGAGCACCACCACTGGATTCTCATCGCGGATCGCGGTCTTGAGCAGTCCCTTGGCGTCGTACGGCGTACCGGGCATGACGACCTTGAGACCGGGGACGTGCGCCAGCCACGACTCCCACGACTGCGAGTGCTGCGCCGAGAGCTGCAGCGCGGCTCCGTTCGGTCCGCGGAACACGATGGGGATGTTGTACTGTCCGCCGGACATATAGAGCATCTTGGCCGCCGCGTTCACCACCTGGTCGAGCGCGAGCAGCGCGAAGTTCCACGTCATGAACTCGACGATCGGGCGGAGCCCCACCATCGCCGAGCCGACTCCAACGCCGGCGAATCCGAGCTCCGTGATGGGCGTGTCGACCACGCGCATCTCGCCGAACTCCTGGAGCAATCCCTTGGACACCTTGTAGGCGCCCTGATAGATACCCACTTCCTCGCCCATGATGAACACGCGGTCGTCGCGCTGCATCTCCTCACGAAGCGCCTGATTCAGCGCATCGCGATACGTCATGATGGCCATCTCAGCGCTCCCCCGTGCTGGTGGCGGTGCCCGTATCGCTCGTCGTGTCGACGTACACATCTTCGGTGAGCGCCTCGAGCGGCGGCTCCGGGCTCTCGTCGGCGAAGTTCCACGCGTCCTCCACCGTGGCGCGAACCTCCTCGTCGATCGCGGCCATCTTTTCGTCCGACCATTCGCCGCGCTGCTCCATCTGCGCGCGAAGCACCGCGATCGGATCACGCTTCATGTACTCGTCGAGCTCCTCCTTGCTGCGATACGTGCCGCTCACCGCATCGGACATCGAGTGCCCCATGAAGCGATAGGTGCGGAACTCGAGAAGCGCCGGCGTGCCGTCCTTGCGAGCTGCTTCCACCGCCCGTCCCATTGCATCGCGAACTGCGAATACGTCCTGCGCGTCAACTGACTCGCCATGCATCTTGTACGCTGCGGCGCGAGCCTTCACGTCTTCATTTGCAGTCGAGCGCGAGATTGCCGT
>JBOHTE010000577.1:0-1852 GCA_050733555.1 Gemmatimonadaceae bacterium
TAGATGTCGAGCATGGCGTCGCCGATGACCGCAACGCGCTTGCCCTGCGCGGCGCCGAGCAGGGCGCAGAGCCGCGATCGCATGAGCGTGAGGGGCGGCACAGGGGAAGCTGGCATGGCTCGGAAGCTACGCCGCGACTGTCGGCACGACCAGAGCGTATGCGGCGGCCGTGTCCAGTGCGTGCATCTGGCCGCACGCGCGGGGCATCCCCATTAGCTTTTTCGAGTGCTCGCCGTGCTCCTGCTCGCGGTGCTCGGGATCTCCGTCGCCGCGCCCCTGGTCCGACTTTCTCACGCTGATCCGCTCGCGATCGCCGCGTGGCGACTGTTCTTCTCGCTCCTCATCATTGCGGCGTTCCTGCTGCCATCGCGGGGCTGGACGCAGTGGCGCCGACTCGACAGACGGGGCGTGCTGCTCGCCATGGGCGCCGGCGTGTTGCTCGCGTTGCACTTCTGGGGCTGGAACAGCTCGGTGGACATGACGACGGTCGCGGCGTCCGTGATACTGGTGAACACGCAGCCGATCGTCGTGGCGCTGCTGTCCGCGGCGTGGCTGCACGAACGGCCGAATGGCCGACAGTGGCTGGGGATCGTGGTGGCGGTGGGCGGCGCCGCGATCGTGGCCTGGGGCGACGCCGGCAATATGCTCCACAGTCTGGGCAGCCGCGCGGTGCTGGGCGACCTGCTTGCACTTGGTGCCGGCGTTGCGGCCGCGCTCTATTATCTTGCAGGACGGCGGCTGCGTCAGGTTCTCGATGTGTGGCCATACGTCGCTCTCGTGTATGGCGCGTGTTTTCTGACGCTGCTCGTGATCGCCGGGCTGGCTCGGGTGCCGCTGCTGCCGCAACCGCCGCGCGAACTCGCGATTTTTGTGGCGCTCGCGGTGGGCCCAATGCTGCTCGGGCATACCGGCATGAACTGGGCGCTGAAGTTCCTGCCCGCGTACCTGGTCAACCTCACGGTGCTTGGTGAGCCGGTCGGCGCGACGTTGTTGGCCGCGCTGCTGCCGGGTATCCGGGAAGTTCCACCACGCGTCACTCTGGTTGGTGGCGCCCTGGTGCTCGCGGGAATTCTGCTCGCGCTATCGCGTCGGACGACGCCCTCACGAGGGACAACGGTCAGCAATGCAGTTTGATCTGGACGTGATCGCCACACGTGGCGACATCGTGGAATCAAGGCACCGCGTGCACGCGGCCGTGGTTGACGCCCGCGGCGTGCTGCGCGCCGCCGCTGGCGATCCGGAGTTCTTCACCGTCTGGCGCTCGTGCGCAAAACCCTTCCAGGCCATGGCGCTCGTGGAGTCAGGGCAGTTCGACGACCTCGCGTGGGGTGACGATGAGCTGGCGCTCGCCTGTGCATCACACGGTGGCGAGCCGGAGCACCTCGCGCTCGCGGAGCGTATGCTGGAGCGCCTCGGGCTGGAGCAGGGTGACCTGGTGTGCGGCCCGCACGATCCGATTACCCGGCGTGGCGCGAAAATCCTGGCGCAGTCCGGCGAAGCGGCCACGCGCCTGCACAACAACTGCTCCGGGAAGCATGCGGCCATGCTGGCGCTGGCTCGCACGTCCGGATGGCCGACGCTGGGCTACGAGTCCGCCTGCCATCCGGTGCAGCGCGCCGCGCTCGAACACGTCGCGCACTGGACGGGGGTGGACGCGCCGCGCATCGGCCAGACCGTCGATGGGTGCGGTGTGGTGGCATTCGGATTGCCGTTACGCGCCATGGCCGAGGCCTTCGCCCGGCTCGGTGACGCCGCGCGGCGCCGAGAAGAAGTGCCAGCCCGCATCGTGCACGCCATGGTCACGCGTCCATTCCTGGTTGGTGGGACGGATCGCTTCGACACCGTGCTGATG
>JBOHTE010000578.1:0-2392 GCA_050733555.1 Gemmatimonadaceae bacterium
CCCTTCGGCGAGTTCGATGGGTGCATTGGTGGATGGGACATCGAGGGCGAGCCCTACACCCGCGCACCCGGTACGCAGTTCGACTGGTGGCGCGCCCGCATGCTCGGCGGTCGCACCAATCACTGGGGACGCATCTCGCTGCGCTTCGGCCCCGACGACTTTCAGCGTCGGAACAATGATGGGCTGGGTGACAACTGGCCCATCACGTATGCGGACGTCGCGCCGTACTACGACCGGGTGGACCGGCTCGTTGGTGTGTTCGGCAGCAAGGAGGGGCTGCACAACCACCCGGACAGCATCTTCCTGCCGCCGCCAACGCCGCGCTGCTGGGAGCTGATGGTGAAGCAGGCGGCCGACCGGCTGCGCATCACGTGCATTCCGTCACGTCTCTCCATTCTCACGGAGTCCATCCACGGGCGCGCCGCGTGTCATTACTGCAGCCAGTGCAATCGCGGGTGCAGGACGAACTCGAACTTTTCGAGTACGGGCGTACTCCTTCCGCCTGCCATGGCAACGGGCAAGCTCACGCTCGTCACCAACGCCATGGCGCGCGAGGTCACCACGGATGCACGGGGACTCGCGACCGGCGTGAGCTACGTGGACAAGCTGACGGGCGCGGATGAGCACGTGAACGCCCGCGTGGTGGTGCTCGCGGCCAGCGCGTGCGAGAGCGCGCGGCTGCTGCTCAACTCGCGCTCGTCGCGCTTTCCGCAGGGGCTCGCGAACTCGAGCGGCATCGTGGGGAAATATCTCACCGACACGACGGGGACCGACGTCGGCGGCTACATCCCGAAGATGGTGGACCACGTGCCGCACAACGAGGACGGCGTGGGCGGCGGGCATCTGTACATGCCCTGGTGGCTCGACAACAAGAAACTCGACTTCCCACGCGGCTATCACATCGAGCTGTGGGGCGGCCTCGGCGTGCCGTCGTACGGCTTCATGGGCGGCATCCAGCGCTATCCGTCGGGCGGCGGCTATGGCAAGTCCCTCAAGGACGACTATCGCAAGTACTACGGCGCCACGGTAGGTTTTTCCGGCCGGGGCGAGATGATTCCCAATGAGAATTGCTACTGCGAGCTCGACCCCGGCGCGGTGGACCAGTGGGGCATTCCAGTGCTGCGCTTCCACTGGAAGTGGAGCGATCATGAGCACAAGCAGGTGAAGCACATGCAGGAGACCTTCCGGTCGCTCGTGGCGCAGATGGGCGGCGAGGTGTTCTCGCCCATGCCATCAAAGGAAGATGGTTACGGAATCGCCGCGGGCGGACAGATCATTCACGAACTCGGCACGACGCGCATGGGCAACGACCCCAAACGCTCGGTGCTCAACGCGCATGGTCAGGCGCACGACGTGAAGAATCTCTTCGTGGCTGACGGCGGGCCGTTCGTATCGCAGGCGGACAAGAATCCGACGTGGACCATCCTCGCGCTCTCGTGGAGAGCGAGCGAGTACATCGTCGAACAGCGGAAGCAGGGGAGGCTGGTATGAGTGGGAATCGGGAATCGGGAATGGGGAATGGGGGGAACAGCAAGGGGAATCGGGAATCGGGAATCGGGAATGGGGAGAACAGCAAGGGGAACGGGGAAAAGGGAATGGGGAACGAACGAGCAGCGGGCGAACGCGGGGGGCTGAGCCGGCGGGCGATGCTCGAGGTCATGGCCATTGCGTCGCTGGCGACCGCGTGCGAGGCGTCGCCGGCAGTGGTGGAGAAGGCGAAGAAGGCCGCACGCGATGCGTCGGCGGCGCGCGCGAACGGCGGAACGGTGACGCACAAGTTCTTCACGCCGCACGAGTGGGACACGGTAGAAGTTCTCGTGGATCTCATCATTCCGCGCGACGGACGCTCGGGGAGCGCCACCGACGCGGGAGTCCCCGCGTTCATGGATTTCATTCTCGACGCGTACGAGAAGAACCGTCTGCCCATTCGTGGCGGGCTCGCCTGGCTGGACCGCGAGTGCACGGATCGCTTCGGCACGACGTTCCTGGCCTGCACCGCCCCGCAACGCACCGCGGTGCTCGATGACATTGCGTGGCCCAAGCGCGCGAAGCCCGAGCACAGTCAGGGCGTCGCGTTCTTCAATCGCTTCCGCGACCTGACCGCGTCGGGATTCTGGTCCAGCAAGATGGGCGTGGAGGACCTGCAGTACATCGGCAACGTGATCAATCCCGACTGGAAGGGGTGTCCGCCAGAGGCGCTGAAGAAGCTGGGAGTGGGTTGAAAGGGGGAATGTGCCCCCCCCGCTCCTCCGCCCTTCCCTTGGGAACAGGGAATCGGGAACAGGGAATAGGGGAGGCAGTCACTACTACGGGGATTAGGGAATCGGGAACAGGGAATGGGGGAGGCAGTCCGCCCCCGGCTGCCCCACCACGATGTCACGGGGAATGGGGA
>JBOHTE010000579.1:0-2140 GCA_050733555.1 Gemmatimonadaceae bacterium
CGCCGCACGATACTGTCCGTGGACGTGGTCACCCTGACGCCGCGTGACGGGCGGCTCTCGGTCCTCCTGCTGCATGCCGCCGCGCCGCACGGGCGGGAGCGGCGCGCGCTCCCCTGGGATGGCGTGCGCGGCGCCGAGACGCTGGACCAGGCGGCCGCGCGGGTGGCGCGGTCCGCACTGGGCCGGGCGGTGGGGGCGCTCGAGCAGGTCGCGGCCTTCGGTGACCGGCGCAGTCATCCATCCGGCGCGACCGTCTCCGTCGCCTACGTCGCGCTGGTTGCGGCGGGCGTGAAGTTCGGGCCGGCCGCGGCGCGCGGAGCGCAGGGGCCGACCGCGATACGCGGAGAGGCCGGCTGGTTCGCGCTGGATGCGTTGCCGTCTCTCGCGGCGCGACAGCGCGCCATGATCGACACCGCCGTGCGCGGGCTGCGCACGCGGCTCGATCACGAGCCCGTCGCGTTCCGGCTGCTGCCGTCCACCTTCACGCTGAGCGAGCTCCAGGAGACGTACGAGCTGCTGCTCGAGCGGCGACTGCACAAGGCGAGCTTCCGGCGGGCGCTGCAGGCGGCGCGGCTGGTGGAGCCCACGGAGGAATGGCGGAGCGAAGGGCGCGGCCGGCCGGCACAGCTCTTCCGTTATGCGCCTCGCAAGCGCCGGGGCGGCCGGCATGGCGCGCGCTTCGACCGCATGGGTGGCTGACCCGGCTCGGCGCGCACAGGTGGCCGCGGCTGAGGGTGTGGCGGTGCTGCGACCGTGCCCGCGACCGGGACGGACGCCTGTTGTCCCCACCCACTCATGGTGCGCGCTGCAGTGGCGCGGGTACCCGGCCCACGAGCTCAGGCGGGTCGAACGTGTCGAGGTGAGCGCCGCGCATGGCGGCGCTGCCGCCGGGGGAGAGCAGCCAGGCGGCGAAGCACAGCGCCAGCGCGTGGTGCGGGGCGTGCTCCGGTACGGTCAGTCCGTAGACAATCGGCGCGCCGCGGATCACCACCGTGTCGTGCGGTGTGCGGCCAGCCACGCGAAGGGAGGCGCTCGCGTAGTGCGCGGAGTCGCCGGGATCTCCCAGATTCACCGCCGCCGGAAGACGCTGGAACTGCAGGCCCTTGTCCAGCGCATATGACTCGTATGACCAGGCATAGTCGAGCGCACCGGAGCGCAGCAGCGAGTCGGGACGGGGACGACCGGGGAACGATGAGAACAGCACCGAATGCGCGAGCAGCCGGCTGGCGAGACCGGGCTGGTGGTAATACTGCTCGGCGAGCTGCGCGCCAATGACGGCCCGGTAGCCGCCAGGATCCTGATTCGGATCGGATCGTCCGCTCCGGACACCAGGGCGCGTGAGCACCTGCCACCAGGTGGAATCGCTCATCGCTGCGGCGCCCTGCGCGTGCGGGCCCTGCACGATGACGAGGGTGTTGCGCGCGAACCGCGCGTACCAGCGCGCGTACGCTGGCATGAGCACGCGCGGAATGATCGCATCATCAGCGAGTGCGATGAGATCGGGGATCCGATGGCTGACGGTGAGCTTGCGGGCCTGCGCCACGCTGCCGCCGCTTTCGGCGCGCACGGGCACGCTCGTGCGCGCCGTGAACAGCGCCGCGGCCGCGCCCACGGGGGCCGACAGACTCCCGGCCTCGAAGACGAGAATGGTGTCGCCCGTCGCGCTGCATTGCGCGGCGACCGGCGCTGTGACGCACACACTGGTACCGGCGAGCACGGCGAACGTGGCGAGCACGGCAAGCCGCCGCGACGTCCCCGACGTCCGCGACGGCCGCCGTGCCCGCGGCAACAATTGCCCGAAGCGCCATGACAGTGCCATTATCCGTTCCTCCCTTCTGTCTTTCATCCGATGCGCTCGACCCCCGGCTCGCCACGCGCTCCACGACAGTCTCGCTCTCCGGCCCGTCGCCGGACGCGCGCGGTCGACCCCGCGCTGCGCGGACACGTCTCGCCGGCGCTCAAGGGGTGGCTGCTCTGGGATGGCGAGTTCGTGATGGGGCCGCGGTACGTACGCCTGCTCGAAGGCATCGTACAGCACGGGAGCATCCGCGCGGCGTGCGGTGATCTCGGCCTGAGCTACCGCACGTGTCTCACGCGGATCCGGCGGATGGAAGATGTCCTGGGCGAGCCGGTGGTGATC
>JBOHTE010000580.1:0-9807 GCA_050733555.1 Gemmatimonadaceae bacterium
ACTATTACCTGAACAAGCGCCGCATCGACAACACGACGCTCGCCGCGCAGCTCAAGTCGATCTTCGACGCGCGCACGACGGACAAGATTCTCTACCTGAAGGCGGACAAGAACCTGCAGTACTCGAAGATCATCGATGCGACCGACATCGCGTCGCACGCCGGTGTGCGCGTCATGGCCGCGATAACCGATCAGCAGCCGGGTACGCACTCCACGGTGCCTGGCGACATCGTTACGCCTACGACACCCAACGCCAAGCAGCCCTGAGGACTGATCGCTATGGCCATGTCAACCGGGGGCGGTGGCGGCCCCATGAACGAGATCAACATCACGCCGATGATCGACGTGTTGCTGGTACTGCTCGTCATCTTCATGATGGCGGTGCCAATGATGCGCAAGTCCATCGACATGCAGGTGCCTGATCCCAATCCGCCACAGACGGTATCGCCTGCCGACGCGAACCAGATCGTGCTGCAGGTGCTGCCGGGCGGAGTCTTCAAGATCAATTCACAGGACGTGCCCAAGAATGGTCTGGCGGCAGAACTGCACAAGGTCTACGATCAGCGGCCGACCAAGATCATGTTCCTCAAGGGCGATCCAACGGTGAAGTATCAGGACGTGATCCACGCCATGGACGTGGCGCGCGGCGCGGGAGTGCTGGTCATCGGAGTAACGCCCAAGGCGACCTCCTGACACTGCCGGTCGTTACGGCAACCGGTGGAGCAGATCTCACGACGGACGATCCGCAAGGATCGTCCGTCGTGTTAGTTTGAGAAATGGACGAATTGCCAGACCGCCGGCGCAGCTATCGGCCGCCCGATGGCGTTCCCATGGGGCGCTCCTCGCGTTGGGGAGTGTTCCCGTCTGTGATGCTGCACGTCCTGATCATTCTCCTGCTGCTCACGCCGGCGCTGGGGAAGCACCTCATCGACGACATGCCCACCGGCGCAGGCGGTCTCACCGCAGCCGGCGGCGGCGGCGGCGGCCGGCGTGGTGCCGCATCGCCGGAGGAGCGCCTGCATTTCGTCCAGACGGCGCCCACGCCTCCCGCGGCTCCAGCAGTGCAGCAGCCGGTGCTCGACAAACCCAGGGTCGCGCCACCTCCGATCAAGCCTCCGGAGCCGATCGCGGTGCCCCGGGTGCAGGCCGCCGTCACCGCGCCTGCTCCGATGGCGCTCGCGGCTGCGCCGGGTACAGGTGGGACGGGGAACGACAGCACTGCGGGCGCCGGGCCTGGAACCGGGGGCGGCACCGGCACTGGTGTGGGATCAGGACGGGGATCGGAGGCGGGACCCGGCACCGGCGGCGGCACCGGCACCATCTATCCGGCCACTCCCGATTTTCTCGTCATCCCGACTTTACCCGTGCCGAAGAAGCTCCACGGCCGCACGATTTCCGTGCGATTCACACTGGACGACCGGGGGAAGGTGCTCAAGGTGGAGTCCGATGCATCCGGCGATGACGGCTACGACAAGCAGCTCCGCGCACGGCTCGCCGAGTATCGCTTTCGGCCTGCGCACCGGATGGATGGGACGCCAGTGCCATCGGTCTACATCACGCAGCTCACGCTGTAGCGCGCGCACTGGTTGATCTCCCTGGTGCTCGTTAACTTGGTACCGCTGTCCCGCCGAATGCTCCGGTTGATCCATCGCCGGATCCGGCACCTCACGTACGCCGGGACGTAGTGCGCACCCTCCGACGGATTGTATCTGCATGAGTGTAGCCGTGGCCGAGCGCGCGAGCAGCCCCGAGCCGCAACGCGAGTTTGTCAAAGCTCTGACATTGACCGACGCGACGATGCTGGTGGCCGGCAGCATGATCGGCTCCGGCATCTTCATCGTCTCAGCCGACATTGCCCGTCAGGTCGGGTCACCGCTCTGGTTGCTCGTCGTCTGGGGACTCACCGGCGTCATGACGCTCCTCGGCGCGCTGGCCTACGGGGAGCTTGCGGCGATGTTCCCGCAGGCCGGCGGCCAGTATGTCTTCCTGCGCGAATCAATGGGTTCACTCATGGCGTTTCTCTATGGGTGGACCTTTTTCATTGTGGTGCAGACGGGAACCATCGCCGCGGTTGCCGTCGCGTTCGCGCGATTTCTCGGCGTGCTGTGGCCCGCGGCGGCGCCCGGTCTGTACGGCTGGTTCCCGCACCACACCTTCGCCACGGCCGGTGGCCCCATCGACCTGGGCCTGAGTCCGCAGCGGCTCATTGCGCTGGTGTCGGTCTGGCTGCTCACGTGGATCAATCTGCGCGGCGTGTCCTTCGGCAAGATTGTGCAGACGACGTTCACGGTGGCCAAGATCGGCGCGCTCGCGCTGCTCGTCATCCTGGGCATCACTGTCGGGCGGAACATCTCCGCGCTCGCCGCGAATTTCCACGCCGGCCATTTCGCCGGACACGTGGACCTGGGCGGCGCGTTCGTGCTGGCGTTCGGCGCGGCGCTCGTGGGCTCACTCTTCTCCAGCGACTCCTGGAACAGCGTCACGTTCGCGGCGGCCGAGGTGCACAACCCCAGGCGCAACCTGCCGCTCGCGCTCGCGCTGGGCGCCGGCATGGTGACGCTCCTGTACGTGCTGGCCAACGTCTCGTACCTGAGCGTCCTGCCGCTGCAGGGCGCGAAGGATGGCGCCACCACGCTGGCGCGGGGCATTCAGTTCGCCACGCAGGACCGCGTGGGCACCGCCGCGGCCGAAGTGATATTCGGCAACAGCGGCCGGGCGGTGATGGCCATCGCGATTCTCGTCAGCACCTTCGGATGCAACAACGGGTTGATTCTGTCCGGTGCACGGGTCTACTACGCCATGGCGCGCGACAAGCTGTTTTTCCGACCCGTGGGAAATCTGAACGCGCGCGGCGTGCCGGCTGCTGCCCTGCGGATTCAGGCCGTGTGGGCCACGGTGCTCTGTCTCACCGGCACGTACGGCCAGTTGCTCAACTACGTGATCTTCGCACAACTCATCTTCTATGCGCTCACCACGACCGGACTCTTCATCCTGCGGCGCACACGGCCGGATGCCGAGCGCCCGTACCGGGCCGTGGGCTATCCGGCACTGCCGGCGTTGTACGTGATTCTCGCCGTATGCGTGGCGATCGTTCTGCTCATTGCGAATCAGACGCGCGCGCAGGCGATCTCGGGGCTCGTGCTGGTGCTCATCGGCATCCCCATCTTTTTCCTCTGGCGCCGCGGCATGGTTCGTCATGGCGCCTGACCACTCAGGAGATCTTCTTCGATGAAACGGCTGGACTTCGCCTTCCGCGGGATGTTCCCGTTGGCGCTGGCGCTGCTCATGGCGCTCACCGTGATGCCCGTTGGCGTTGCGCGACTCGCGGCCCAGGCGACTGTCAGGGCGCCGATCGCGCAGACCGCGGCCACCGCTCCCTCGCGCGAGATCGCCGGCGAGGCCAACCTCGTCATTCCCGATCTCACCCATGAGCATTTCCGGGGCGTCCAGGGACACCTGCTGCTCGTGGGCGGCCTCGGGATCTGCATCCTCGGCATGCTCTTCGGGCTGAGTATCTATTCGCACCTCAAGCGGCTCCCGGTGCACAAGTCCATGAGCGAGGTGTCGGAGCTGATCTACGAGACGTGCAAGACGTACCTCATTCAGCAGGGCAAGTTTCTGCTGCTCCTCGAGGCATTCATCGGGACGGTCATCCTGATTTACTTTGGCGCGCTGATGCACTTCGCCGCGATCAAGGTGGTGATCATCCTGCTCTTCAGCCTCCTGGGTATCGCGGGAAGCTACGGCGTCGCGTGGTTCGGCATTCGCGTGAACACGTTCGCGAACTCGCGCACGGCGTTCGCCAGCCTGCGCGGCAAGCCCTATCCTTGCTACGCCATCCCGCTCAAGGCAGGCATGAGTATCGGCATGCTCCTCATCAGCGTGGAGCTGGTGATGATGCTGAGCATTCTGCTGTTCATTCCCGGTGACTACGCGGGCCCCTGCTTCATCGGCTTTGCCATTGGCGAGTCGCTGGGCGCGGCCGCGCTGCGCATCGCCGGTGGCATATTCACGAAGATCGCCGACATCGGGTCCGACCTCATGAAGATCGTCTTCAACATCAAGGAAGACGACGCGCGGAATCCCGGCGTGATCGCGGACTGCACGGGCGACAACGCGGGCGACTCGGTGGGCCCGAGCGCCGACGGCTTCGAAACGTACGGGGTCACCGGTGTCGCACTCATCGCCTTCATCGTGCTCGCGGTGAAGGAGCCGGCGGTGCAGGTACAGTTGCTGGTGTGGATCTTCATCATGCGCATCGTGATGATCATCGCGAGCGGCATCTCCTATGTCACCAACGAGACGATTGCCAAGGCGCGATACGAGCATGCGGACCGGATGAACTTCGAGTCACCGCTCACATCGCTGGTGTGGCTCACGTCCATCGTGTCGATCGTGCTCACGTACGTGGTCTCCTGGCTCGTGCTCCCCGATCTGGGTGACGGGACGCAGTGGTGGAAGATCGCGACGATCATGACCTGCGGCACGCTCGCGGGCGCGCTGATTCCGGAGCTGGTGAAGGTGTTCACGTCCACGTCATCCACGCACGTCAAGGAAGTCGTGACGTCGTCGCGGGAGGGTGGGGCGTCGCTCAACATTCTCTCGGGACTCGTCGCCGGGAACTTCAGCGCCTTCTGGCTGGGCATGGTGATCATGGTGCTCATGGCCATTGGTTCCTGGGTGAGCGGCATGGGCATGGGCGCGCTGATGCTCGCGCCGGCCGTGTTCGCCTTCGGCCTCGTGGCCTTCGGGTTCCTGGGCATGGGTCCGGTCACCATTGCGGTGGATTCCTACGGCCCGGTCACGGACAATGCCCAGTCCATCTATGAACTCTCGCTCATCGAGCAGGCGCCCGGCATCAAGGAGGAACTCAGGAAGAACTTCGGCTTCGATGTGAACTTCGAGGCGGCCAAGCATTTTCTCGAGGAGAACGACGGCGCCGGCAACACCTTCAAGGCCACCGCCAAGCCGGTGCTCATCGGCACCGCGGTCGTCGGTGCCACCACGATGATCTTCTCGATCATCGTCGCGCTCACGCAGGGGCTGCAGGCGGAGCTCGTGGCGAATCTCTCGCTGCTGCACCCGCCCTTCCTCCTCGGGCTGATCACGGGCGGCGCGGTGATCTTCTGGTTCGCCGGCGCGTCCACCCAGGCAGTCACGACGGGCGCCTATCGCGCCGTAGAATTCATCAAGGCCAACATCCGCCTGGAAGGCGTGGAGCGCGCATCCGTCGAGGACAGCAAGCGCGTCGTCGAGATCTGTACGCAGTACGCGCAAAAGGGCATGCTCAACATCTTCCTCGCCGTGTTCTTCGCGGCGCTGGGCTTTGCGTTCGTCGAGCCGTACTTCTTCGTGGGCTATCTCATCTCGATCGCGCTGTTCGGTCTGTATCAGGCCATCTTCATGGCCAACGCCGGCGGCGCCTGGGACAATGCCAAGAAGATCGTGGAAGTGGAGCTCAAGCAGAAAGGCACCGACCTGCATGCCGCGACCGTCATCGGCGATACGGTGGGCGATCCGTTCAAGGACACGTCCTCGGTCGCGATGAACCCGATCATCAAATTCACCACGCTCTTCGGCCTGCTCGCCGTGGAGCTGGCCGTGTCACTCACCGCGCAGCGCGGCGCACTGCTGACGCACGTCCTCGCGGCGATCTTCCTGGCCATTGCATTGTACTTCGTGTACCGCTCGTTCTACGGTATGCGGATCGAAGTGCAGGAGCCGACGGTCGAGAGCGCCGGCCGCGTGCCGGTGGGAGCGCTCGAGTGAGGGCCGCCTAGTGGCGCACTCGCTCTTCATGCGAAAGTCCGTCGCGGATTGCGAGGCTGATGCCGAGCGCCGCGGCGGACTGAAACGGACGCTCGGCAAGTGGCACCTCACGGCGCTTGGCGTCGGGGCCACGGTCGGCGCCGGGATCTTCGTCACCACCGGCACCGCCATCGTGGGCGACCTGCACCGCCCGGGCGCCGGCCCGGCTATCATTTTTTCTTTCCTGCTCACCGCCGTGGCGTGCGGATTCGCCGCGCTGTGCTACGCGGAGTTCGCGGCGATGGTCCCCATCTCGGGGTCAGCGTACACGTACGCGTACGCTTCGCTGGGCGAGTTCGTGGCGTGGATCATCGGGTGGGACCTCATCATTGAGTACGCCGTGGGCAACATCGGCGTCGCCATCGGATGGTCGAGCTACTTCCGGGAGTTGATCGGCCACTTCGGGCTGGCGCTGCCGGCGTGGCTTGCCACGGACTATCGCTCGGCGCACGAGGCGTTCACGTCGCTGGCCGGCTCCACTGACGTCACGCAGCAGTACCTCGCGTCGGCGTGGAGCGGCGCGCCGCACCTGTTCGGCCTGCCGGTCATTATCAACCTCCCCGCCGTGCTCGTGGTGGCCGTGATCACCGTCGTACTCGTGATCGGCATCAAGGAATCGGCTGATACGAACAACGCGATGGTGCTGCTCAAGATCGCGATCATCCTGTTCTTCATCGGTGTCGGGGCGTTCCTCATCAAGCCGCACAACTGGAACGACGTGGCGCAGGGCGGGTTCTCGCCCAATGGTTTCGCCGGCATTAGCGCGGCGGCGGCTATCATTTTCTTCAGCTACATCGGCTTCGACGCGGTTTCCACGGCGGCCGAGGAGACGCGGAATCCCGGGAAGGACATGCCCTTCGGGATCATCATGAGCCTCGTCATCTGCACTGTGCTGTACATCGCCATCTCGATCGTGATGACCGGCATGGCCTCGTGGAAGACGCTGGGAACGGCGGAGCCAATGATCACGGCGCTGCAACACGCCAACGGCCCGCCGGGGCTCCTCTCCGCCTCGCGCTTCATCGTCTCGCTCGGCGCAGTGATCGCCATGGGGAGCGTGCTGCTCGTGTTCCAGTTGGGGCAGCCGCGCATCTTCTTCTCGATGTCACGCGACGGCCTGCTGCCAAAGGCGCTCGCCAAGGTCCATCCGAAGTACAAGACGCCCTGGGTGGGCACGATCATCACCGGCGTGTTCGTCGCGGCGTTCTCGGCGTTCTTGAACGTTCCCGAGGTGGTGGACCTCACGAACATCGGAACGCTCTTCGCGTTCGTGCTGGTGTCGATCGGAGTGATCGTCCTCAGGCGACAGGAGCCCGACCGTGAGCGCCCGTTCCGGGTACCAGGTGTGCCGTTCACGCCGCTCATCTCGGTCGTTGCCTGCTTCTATCTCATGTGGCACCTCCCCGGCGTCACTTGGAAGCGATTCGGGTGGTGGCTCGTGATCGGGCTGATCATCTACTTCCTGTACGGCTACCGGCACTCCACGCTGCGGCGCGCGGCGGAAGGCGCGTCGTCATCCGAACCGCCGGAACGGGTCGCGAACGGATGAGTGCACCCGTCGGCGGGACGGGGAAGGGAATGAAGCTGCACACGAAGATTCTGCTGGGACTTGTCCTTGGCGGCGCGGCCGGGCTGGTCGTCAATGTCTGGTTGGGCAGCGCCCATCCCTTCGTCACGGGCGCCAACAGCTATCTCGCGCAGCCCGTGGGGCAGATCTTCCTGAATCTGCTCTTCATGATCGTCATTCCGCTCGTGTTCGCGTCCATTTCGCTGGGCGTCGCGGGTCTGGGCGACCTGCGCGTGGCAGGTCGTGTGGGCGGCAAGGCGATCGGCTACTTCCTCGTCACCACGGCGCTCTCGGCGACGCTCGGGCTCGTGCTCGTGCGCACCGTCAAACCCGGGAGCGGGCTCTCAGCCGCCATGCGTGCGGAACTGCTGCACACCTACGCGGGCGACGCGGCCGCGAAGATGCAGGCCGCCGCGACCAGCACGTTCGGCATCCAGACGCTCGTGAATGTCGTCACGCGCAACCCCGTGAAATCCGCGGTGGACCTCGACCTGCTCGGCGTCATCTTCTTCTCGCTCGTCTTTGGCGCGGCGATCACCATGATCCGCGAGGATCGTGCGAAGACCATGATCGCGTGGCTGGAGGCGCTCAACGATATCGTCATCAAGATCGTGGAGATCGCCATGCGGCTCGCGCCGTACGGCGTCGCGGGCCTCATTTTCGGTGTCACATCGCGGTTCGGTCTCGCGTTGCTCAAGCCGCTCGGCAGCTATGTGATCGTGGTGCTTACGGCTCTGATCATTCACACGGTCGTCACGCTGGGATTGATCGTGCGCTTCGCCGTGGGGATGTCACCGATCAGGTTTTTCGGGCGCATTCGCGCATCCATCGTAACGGCGTTCTCCACGAGTTCCAGCAGCGCCACGCTGCCCACGAATATCGCCGTGGCGGAGCAGAATCTGGGTGTCCCCGCCAGCGTCGCCGGGTTCGTGCTGCCGCTCGGGAGCACGATGTGCATGAACGGCACGTCGCTCTTCGAAGGCATCACGGTGCTCTTCCTCGCCGAAGTGTTCGGCGTGCATCTCGGCCTCGGCCAGATGATCGTCGTCATGATCATGACCGTGATCACGGCCGTTGGCGCCGCCGGCGTGCCGGGCGGGTCGATCCCACTCCTCGTTGGCGTGCTCGCGATGTTCGGCATTCCGGCCGAGGGCATCGCGATCATACTTGGCGTGGATCGCATTCTCGACATGTCGCGCACGACGGTGAACGTGATCGGCGACATGAGCGCGACGGCCTGGGTGGCGCGCTCCGAGGGATTGTGGTCCGCCGCCGATGTACCGCTACTCGAAGGACTCGATGTGAGCGGCGCGCGGCTGGACGAGACACCGGCCGCCGCGAGCTGAGCGCGCTGCGGCCGCGTACAGCCGGCTGCGTACGCGGCGGCGTCGCCCGCTATCTGACCGCGGCCGCGCCGAGGTGGCGCAGTGCCACCTTCACCGCGCCGCGATCCGCTCGAACCTCTCCGGCGACCACGCTGGCGCCGGGCACGGCGGAGCGAAGCCGGTGTTCCACGCGACGGCGCAACGCCGTGCCCGGCGCCAGCAACCCACCGGAAAGCGCCACCGCGCTGGCGGCGCGCTCGTCCTGGAACAGCGTGCGGGCCAGCGAGCGCAAGTGGACCACGAGCTCTTCGGCGGCAAGGTCGAGGAGCGACTCCGCGCGCAGATCTCCGCGCTCCGCGGCGCCAATCACGACGGGCGCGAGCGCGGCAATCTGTGCGGTGGTGGCCGCAGCGGCCCACGACACCAGTCCCTCCGGCGTTTCCGCTTCCGCCATGGTCAGAATGGCACCGGCGAGTGCAGTCTCCGGCTCTCGTCCATCGAATGCAGCAGTCGCAACGGACAGGGCACGCCGTCCCATCCAGTATCCGCCGCCCTCGTCACCGCACACGGGACCCCAGCCGCCGCAACGCGCCTGGACGCCGGTTGGCCCGCGTCCGAACGCGATGGAGCCCGTGCCGGCGATGAGCAGGATGCCCGCGCCATCGCCAAAGGCATCCTCGAGACCAATCTCCGCATCGGTGCGCACCAGCACCTCGCCAGCCAGCTCGTATTCCGCCAGCGCCTCGGCGAGCGCCTCGCGTTCGCGCGTGCTGCCCGTTCCAGCCACTCCGGCGCAGAGGATGCGTGGCGCCGCGTCCCCGTCGGGAACCTGTTCCAGCGCGTCCTGCACCGAGGCCGCGATGATCGCCGCCGAGCGCTCTGCATCGCCTGGTCGCACGGCACTCCCCGAGCCTTCCACGTGCACGATTTCCTGCGCGCTGTCATCGCACACCAGCACACGGGTGCGCGAGCCGCCGCCATCAACGCCGATCACGAGCCGCATCATGCCGCTTCCGTCTCCGGCACGATCTCCGTGGCCGGATGTGTAAGTGAGGAAAGAATGCCCACTGATACCGTAATGCACGTCCCGATCAGAACGTACCAGGGC
>JBOHTE010000581.1:0-1627 GCA_050733555.1 Gemmatimonadaceae bacterium
GGGAAGAGTGAGCCGGGGGAGGACGCGCATCACCGCTCCAGACTCACCGACAGCGTGAAGAGCCGGGGTTGACCGGGCGTCAGGAAACGCTCGATGGGCGCGTCATCCGGATTCGCCGGCGGCGGACCGCCAATCGGGCCCTTCACGTTCTGCGCGTACACGCCAAAGTTGACGTAGTCCGCGTTGAACAGGTTGCTCACGTTGCCGCGCAGCGTGACGTGGGGAAAATGCGCGGCGAGCCGGAAGCTGGTCGTGGTGTAGCCGGGCAGTTGCGGCTGCACGTTGGCCTCGTCGCCGCGCAGATACTGCCCGGATACGGCGGAGAGTTCGAGCGCGCCTTCCAGCGCGCCGTGCGGAATGGCGCGGATCAGGTTGAGTCCCACGGTGCCACGGCTCACCGGTGATGTCGGAAACTGATCGCCGGGCTGTGCGGCCGGTTCATCCGGCAGCGCCGAGGCCAGGTGGACAGCCGACTGGTAGGTGGCCGCCATGTACGAATACGACGCGTAGATGCCGAATCCCGCCGGGAGCCCGAGATTGCCCGAGATTTCGACGCCGGCGCGCCGCGTGCGCGACACGTTCTGGAAGAAACCGGTGGTGGCCGTGGGCTGCACGAAGAGAATGTCGTCGCGCACATCGGATAGAAATCCTACGACATCCAGATTCGTGCGCTCGCGCGGTTCGAAGTCGATGCCGGTTTCGTAGTCGAACACTTTCACCGGCTTGAGCGGCGGATCGGCGCCGAGCGCAAAGGGGAGCGCGCACGGCGCGGTGGCGTCGGCGCAGGAGAGCTCGAGCGCCGCGGGCGCACGAAAGCCGGTGTTGAAGGCCGCATACCCGCGAAAGGTGCCGGTGATCTGATAGTTGAGGCCGATCTTCGGCGAGGCGCGCCAGTAGCTGCTCGTGCCGCTGTTCTCCGGCGTGCGCAGGTCGGTGATGGGAATGCGCACGTAATCGCCGCGCAGCGCCGCAGTGAGCCACAGCGACGGCGTGAAGGAAAAGATCGCCTGCGCATAGAGCGCCGCGTTGTCCTCCTTCGTTTCCACGTGGGTGCAGAGCCCCGAAGGGAACTCGCAGTCGAGCTCGGAGTCCCCGGTGGAGTCGGCCGGGACACCCGGACTCTCCACCGCCAGGAAGCGATACTTCACGTCGGCATGGCTGTACTCCGCACCCAGCGTCAGCGATGTCTCCACGCCGCCCACCTCCAGCGGCCGCGTCCACTCGAGCAGCCCACCGGTGGAGAGATTGGCGACGAATCCATCGGAGTTGGGCGGCGGGACGTTCACGTTGTACTGCTCGTACGCGTTATGCCGCCAGAAGACGTTCCCCTTGAGCTGACCGCCGGCCCACTGCCGTTCGCCGCGCAGGGCGAGATGCCACAGCTCCGGCGTGAAGAAATCGCCGGGCGTGTAGTTGATCCTGCGGTTGACGCCGAGGTAGCTCTCCGGCAGCGAGCCGGCTTCGGACAACCTGTCCTTCGCGTACATCACGGTAAGTGCGACGTCGCTCGAGTCGCGCTTGCGTCCCAGGTTGGCGAACACCATCCGCGTGCGTGCCCCGGTTGCCTGGCGCCAGCCGTCCTCATCGGAGGCGCGAGCCATCAGCAGACCGTCCACGTCGCCGAGCT
>JBOHTE010000582.1:0-1520 GCA_050733555.1 Gemmatimonadaceae bacterium
GGCGCCATCGCCGCTTCCCGTAGCCGGCCGCAGGCCGGCGCTTCCCGTAGGCGCGCGAAGCGCGCCACCCGGCAGCACAATCTCCGCTGGCAGGAACATCGAATCGGCGATCGCCGCAATCTCCTCCGCCTCGCGCCACGCGTCCTCGAGCATGGCCAGCTCACCCTCCATCGCTCGGCGTTCGGTCTCCTCGTGCAACGCCATCTCCAGCGCCAGCCGCTCCACCGGTGAGAGATTCAGCGCGCCGATGCTCCGCATCTTCGCCATCACGCGTCCGCCGGCGCGGCGTGAGAGACGCGAGGCTGCCACGAAGAAGTGCGCCGGATCCCCCACCGCCTCGATCCGCCCCACCGCTTCGCGCACGTCCCGGCGCGACCCGCCGAGCATGTTGGAGCCGGCCAGCAGCGCGGCCGTCACGCGCAAGGCGGATGGGCCCGTCACCAGCCGCCGCCCGTGGTCGTGCGCGAGATCGAGGACCGGTTCCTCACCGGGCTCGTTCACGATGAGCGCGGAATCGCGCAGATCGCGCGCCCGAACGGTAAGCGTGTGTCTGCCATCCCGCACGCGCGCCACCACGCGCTGGAGCTGCACGTAGTCCTTGAGTTCGGTGTAGGGGAGCGTGAGCCACGGCACCATGTACCCCAGCACGACCACCGGCGCGCTCGCCAACGCCACCGGCGCGGCTACCACGGCAACCGCCGCGCCGGCGCCACCCATGAGCACGGCATGCCGACGCCGCCGTCCGAACCGGTCGCCATAGCGCCACGCCGCGAATTCCGGCCGCATGGGCTTGCCCACGCGCACCAGCTCGAGTCCCTCGGCCAGCTTCGCCAGGCCGATGTTCTCGGTCGACACGCGGAGTGGCGTTGCGCGATAGCGGCGCTCGCACTCCTCGATGGCTTCCCATCGCTCGTCCAGCGGCGTGAGATTCCACCGCCCGCACTTGCGGCAGATGACCCACAGTCGCCCGCGTGCCGGATCGAACGCCAGCCGCCGGCCCACCGGAAAGGGCTCGACGACCTCGTTCGTGCCCAGGCCGCCATGACAGAAAATGCACGTTGTGTACATGCGCGTCGCTATGTGCTCACCACGCCGACCGTCGGCTCGCTGCTGGGACGTTTCGTGCGGCGATGCCCCTCCCGCGACACTACTGTAATTGCCTCCGTGGGGCAATGTTGCACGAATTCACCGTCGGCTGGTGACCACTCCAGTGGCGACACCATGCTGTAGGCCTTGCCGGTGGTGTCGAGCGCCATGATCTGCGGAGCCAGCGCGACGCAGATGCCGCAGCCGACGCACTTCTCGCGGTCCACCGTGACCGTGACTTCCTGGCGCGGAAAGACGCCGCCCTCGGCGGAGAGTCCACCCAGCGCCTGATCGAGCACTGCGCTGGCCGCCACGTACCCCGCTTCGAGCAGCTCGTCCGTCCGTGTGAAGCTGAACCAGTGCCGCTCGCCAACCTGCGGGCGGATGAGCAGCATGGGCACGCCGCGCCACGTCGCGAGCGGACGCTGCTGCAG
>JBOHTE010000583.1:0-10036 GCA_050733555.1 Gemmatimonadaceae bacterium
GGGGTGCGCCGAAAGCCGCGCAACGCGAACCGGGCATCGTACAGCAGCTTGCTCAAGGCCTCCCTCCAGAAGAGGCGAAGATACCGTCGCCAGGCGTCGAGTCTTACCTGCGGGTCACGCGAGCGACAGTGCAGCACGCAACGCCCTCGTCATCTCGAGAGCGATACCGACACGCTAGATTCCTCACAACCATCATTCCCCCAGCTCAACCAGCATGCCCGCATTCCCCCTGACCCGCCCGCGCCGACTCCGTCGTACCGACGCCCTGCGCCGGCTTGTGCGCGAAACACGGCTTGCACCCGATCAGCTCGTGTTGCCGCTCTTCGTCCGCTCCGGTCACGGCGTGCGCCAGAGCGTGGCATCCATGCCCGGCGTAGCGCAGACCTCGGTGGACGAGCTGCTGCGCGACGCGGAGCGGGCCGCGAAGGCGCAGGTCGGCGGCGTGCTGCTCTTCGGCATTCCCGATGCCAAGGACGCGATCGGCTCGTCCGCGTGGGACGAGCAGGGCCCCGTGCAGCAGGCGGTGCGTGCGCTCAAGCGTGAGCTGCCGCAGCTCGTGGTGATCACCGACGTCTGCATGTGCGAGTACACGGACCACGGCCACTGCGGCGTGCTGCGCGACGGCACGGTGGACAACGACGCCACGCTCGAGCTGCTCGCGCGGGAAGCGCTGTCGCACGCGCAGGCCGGAGCCGACGTCGTCGCGCCCAGCGACATGATGGACGGGCGCGTGCGCGCGATCCGCCGCGAGCTCGACACGCAGGGCCGTCCCGACACCGCCATTCTCTCCTACGCCGCCAAGTACGCGTCGGTGTTCTACGGCCCCTTCCGCGATGCGGCCGAGTCCACGCCGCGCGAGGGCGATCGGCGCGGCTATCAGATGGATCCGGCCAACGGCGACGAAGCGATTCGCGAGGTCGGACTCGACATCGATGAGGGCGCGGACATGGTGATGGTGAAACCCGCCGGCCCCTATCTCGACGTGATCGCGCGCGTCAAACGCTCGTTCAACTGGCCGCTCGCTGCCTATCAGGTGAGCGGCGAGTTCGCTATGATTCACTCAGCCGCTCAGCGTGGCTGGCTCGATCTCGACCGCGCCATGATGGAGTCGCTCCTGGCGATTCGCCGCGCCGGATCGGACATGATCATCACGTATTTCGCCGTGGACGCCGCTGAGCGCCTGCGCTAGCTACCAGCTACCTCCAGCTACCAGCTACCAGCCACCACTCCATCCATGCACTCTAGAAGCTTCCCCTCCACCAGCATTTCCGTCTCCGAAATCGGATTTGGCCTCTGGACCATCGCGACGGACTGGTGGGGAAAGAAAAGCGACGACCAGGCCGTCACGCTGCTGCGCGACGCGCACGACCGCGGCATCACCTTCTTCGACGCCGCCGACACCTACGGCAACGGCCGCAGCGAGCGCCAGCTCGCACGCGCGTTCGCGGGCATGCGCGACAAGGTCGTGTACGCCACCAAGATCGGCTACGACATCTACGACAGCGCTGCCGCCACGGACCGCCGCGGGCAGGCCGAGCTGCCCCAGCGCTTCGACGACGAGTACATGCGGCTCGCCGTGGACCGCTGCCTCGAACGGCTCGACACCGACTACATCGACGTGCTCCAGCTCCACAACGTGAAGATGGAGCACGTGCGCAATCCCGAAATCTGGGAGACGCTGCGCGCGCTCACGCGTGAAGGAAAGATCCGCGCCTGGGGCGCCGCGTTCGGGCCCGCCATCGGCTGGCTCTACGAAGCGGTGGAGCTCATGGATCGCGAGCGCGACATCAACACCATCCAGATGATCTGGAACATCCTCGAGCAGCACCCCGGTACGGCCATGCTCGAAGCGGCGCGCCGCACGGCACCCAACTGCTGCTTCAACATCCGCGTCACGCACGCCTCGGGGATGCTCGAAGGAAAGTACACCGAAGACACCGTCTTCCCCGAGAACGACCATCGCCGTCACCGTCCGCGCTCCTGGCTCACCGGCGGCGTACAGAAGGTCCGCACGCTCGACTTCCTCACCACGCACATGACACTCGGCCAGGCCGCGCTCAAGTGGCTGCTCGCGGAGCCGCGCGTGGTCACGACGCTCCCCAACATCTACGACGACGAGCAGCTCGCCGAGTTCGCCGCCGTATCCGATCTGCCGGATCTGTCCCACGAGCAGATGGCGCGCATCGCGGAGCTCCATGCGCGGAACTTCGGTCTCACCGAGGAGCCGATGCGCTACAAGGGCACCATGCAGCGCGAGTCCGACCACGCGCAGGCCGGGCGCACCGCGTCGTGATTCACCCCTGGCACGACCTGCCGCCCGGCAAGCATCCGCCGGACGAGGTCACGACAGTCGTCGAGATCCCGAGCGGCAGCCGCAACAAGTACGAGCTGGACAAGAAATCAGGGCTTTTTCGTCTGGACCGCGTGCTGTATTCCGCCGTGCACTATCCGGGCGACTACGGCTTCATTCCCCAGACGCTGGCGGAGGACAACGATCCCTGCGACGTGCTCGTGCTGCTCAACGAGCCCACCTTTCCCGGTTGCCAGATCGACGTGCGTCCCATCGGCGTGCTGCGCATGCTGGACCGCGGCGAACTGGACTACAAGATTCTCGCGGTGCCCAGCCAGGATCCGTTCTATCACGAATACTTCGACATTGCCGACATCCCGCAGCACTACCTCAAGGAGGTCGAGCACTTCTTTCACATCTACAAGGATCTGGAAGGCAGGCGCGTGCAGACCGTAGGGTGGGAGAAGAGCGAGGCGGCCATGCGAGTGATCCTGGACGCCATGGCACGATACGAGGCGAAGTACATCATCGCATCGGGCCCCTGATGCGGCGGACGTGGCGGAGGGGATGACAGATGGCCGAAACTCGTGATGGGGCCGCGCCGTCGCGCGCGCGGATCGCGGTCCTGCTCATTTCCGACCGTCCGGAGCGGCTGAAGGAGCTCAGGCGCAGCGCGCTGGCGGGGCGACAGGTCTTCGTCTGGGAGCGCACGCGCCGCCGCGTGCCCGCGTGGTCCAGCGCGCTGCGCGGCGACCCGACGCTCCCCGCCACCTTCGAACCGCTGCGCGGACGCGAAGCCATTGTCGTCATTGACTTCGCCGACGCCACACGCTCCCGCCGCGTCGCGCGGGCGGTGCGCGATGTCTTCACCGTGACGTCGGTGCTGCAGATCGACCGCCACCGGAGCGAGACCCGCCCGCGCGTCTCGCCCGACGTCACGCGCATCGACGAGGGCGAGCTCCTGGCCGACGCCATCGAGATCGTGCTGCGCCGCCTCTCCGATCGGCGACGCGTGCAGGGACTGCGCAACGCACTCGACGGATCCAGGCGGTGCGCGTTCCTCGTGCAGAACGATCCCGATCCGGACGCGATTGCCTCCGCGCTCGCGCTCCGTAGTGTGCTTGGGTTCAGGCCGCAGGAATCGCCGATCATCACGCGCGGCCAGATCACGCGCCCCGAGAACCGCCGGCTCATCGAGGCGCTGCACGTGAGCGTGCGCCACGTCTCGAAACACACGCTCGCCGCAACCGCACCGCTCGTGCTCGTTGACGTGCAGCCGCCGTACTTCGGTGATCTGCTGGGCGACGTGGCGGCGGTGATCGACCACCATCCGGTGAGCGGCGAATTTCACGCGCGCTATCGCGACGTCCGCACGTCGTACGGCGCCAGCGCCACGATGACGGCCGAGTACGTGCTCGCCGAGAACGACGCACTGCTCACGCGCGATCTCGCGACCGCTCTGCTCTACGGCATCATCACCGACACGCGCTCGCTCTCGCGCTCCGCCAGTGATGACGATCTGCAGATGTTCGCGACGCTGTTTCCGCGCGCGGACCACGCGGCGCTCAGCCGCATCCAGCACCCGTCCTATTCGTCCGTGGCGCTCGAGCGCTTCGGCCGCGCGCTGCTCCGGGCCCACGTCACCGACGGCCTGGCGTACGTGCACCTGGGCTCGCTCCCCGAGGATGAGGAACACATCGTGGCGCAGCTCGCCGAGTTCTGTCTGGGCATGGCCGGCGCCGAAGTGTCGGCCGTGTCCGGGATATTCGGGAAGAACCTGGTCATGAGCACCCGCTCGCTCACGCCCGATGCCCGGCTGGGTGATTCCCTGCGCGAACGGTTTCTGTCATACGGCAGCGCCGGCGGCCATCCGGTAATGGCGAAGGCGGTGGTGGATCTGGCGGCGTGGCGCGCCGATCATTCCTACCACGGGCCGAACGGACTGGAACACGCCGTGCGACGGGAGCTCCTGCGGGCGCTCAACTCGTCGCACGTCAGCTCGCCTTCTTCAACACGAGAGCGGCGTTCACGCCGCCAAAGCCAAACGAATTCGACAGCATGAGCTGCGCGCTCTTGCAGCGGCCGTCGCGCTGGATGTAGTCCAGGTCGCACGCCGCATCCGGCGTGGCGAGATTCACTGTGGGCGGCAGCCAGTCGTTCTCCAGCGCCAGCGCGCAGATGGCCGCCTCGATCGCTCCGCTCGCGCCAAGCGCATGGCCGTAGTAGCCCTTGGTGCCGCTCAGCGGGATGCGATACGCGTGGTCGCCGAACACCTGCTTGATGGCGAGCGTCTCCGTTGAATCGTTGAGCGGAGTGGAACTGCCGTGCGCGTTCACGTAGTCGATCTCGCCCGGTTTCACGTGCGCGTCCTCCAGCGCGCGCTGCATCGAGCGCGCCGCCTGGGAGCCATCGGGGCGTGGTGCCGTCATGTGCCAGGCATCGTTGGACATGCCGAAGCCGAGCACTTCGCCGTAGCAGTGCGCGCCGCGTGCCACCGCCCTGGAATACTCCTCCAGAATGAGCACTGCCGCCCCTTCGCCCATCACGAACCCATCGCGGTCCCGGTCGAAGGGCCGCGATGCAGTCGGCGGATCATCGTTGCGCGTGGACATGGCGCGGATGATGGCAAACGCGCCGTAGCACAGCGGCCAGAGCGGCGCCTCCGCACCGCCGCAGATCATCACATCCGCGTATCCATCACGGACCTGCCGGAACCCGTCGCCAATCGCGATGGTGCCCGACGCACAGCTCATGGCGTTCGTGCTGTTGGGCCCCTGCACACCGAACTCGATGGCGATGTTGCAGCTCGCGGCGCCCCCGAACACGGTGAGCGCCAGCGAGGGGTCCACGGCGCGCACGCCGCCCCGGAAATAGTTGCCGCACTGCTCCTCCGCGTGGCCCACGCCGCCCAGCGCCGTGCCCATCATGGAGCCAATGCGCTCGCGGTCCTCTGCCTGCAGGTCGAGCCCCGAGTCCTCGATGGCCAGTCGCGCCGCGCTCACCGAAAACTGTCCGAAGCGATCGAGACGCCGGGCGCGCCGGCGTTCGAGGAAATCGTCAGCCGTGTAGTCGTTCACCTGTGCCGCCAGGTGACTGCGGAAGGGAGCGGGGTCGAAGCGCGTGAGCGTGGACACCGCCGACTGCTGCCGGCGCAACCCGCTCCAGAGTCCGGCACGGCAAATTCCTATCGGCGTGATGGCGCCGATCCCGGTAATCACGACCTGTCGCTGCATGAGCTCCGTCGGTGAGGGCCAGACCGCGGCGGACGATGATAATGCCTTGCATACTCTCAGCCAGCGCTTCCGCCACCCGCGCTTCCATGCTCCCGCTCCGCCACGAGCGCCAGTCCGTCGAGCGTCCGGCTCGCGATGCCGTGGATGAAGATGGGACCGATCACCTCACTGGCCGCAAAGATACCAATCAGCGGCCACGCCGGGCCGTTCCATGCATGCACGATCCGCACGCGCGTGCGCGCAGACTCCGCGGCGAACGTCCACTCCACGTCCATGCCGCGTGTCACGCCGCGCACGTGGCGATAGCGCACGGCGGGCGCCGAGTGGTTCACCATCATCTCGGATTCCCACCACACAGGCCATGCCAGCGGTCCGAACGGGCGCGATGCGGCCATCTCGACCAACCCACCGCCATCGGCCGTCCGCTCACGGAATCGAACGCGACGATAGTGCGGGAGATACCCCGGCCAGTTCTCCACGTCGCACGCCAGGCGGAACATGAGCTCCACCGGGGCGCGCACGAGCCGCTCGTCCACGACACGCATGGGTCTGCCAAGCGGCATCTCGGGCAGCGCGTACGGCGCGCGTGGCGGGAGGGCGTTCGTGCTCATGCGCGGTGCGCCGGGGTCCACGAGGCCGTCGTACGAAATCCGGGACGGCGGCGCACGTGCGGCGACGCGCCCACGGCGGAATCCACGAGGTCATGCAGTTCGTCGCCCGCGAAGCCGCGCAGCACGGACGTCATGCCGTCGTGGCGGCTCACGGGGTGAAAGCGCAGCGGAAAGGAGGCGAGCCAGATCCCAGCCGCCGCGACCCAGCTCCGCCGCAAATCGCTCACGATCACGCACCGTCGCGCCACGCGGTTCATTTCGCGCAGCAGCACACGGCTGTCGCGTGCATCGAAGTGGTGCAGGACCTGCGAACAGGTGACGATGTCCACGCTCCCGTTCCGGAACGGCAGGGCGAGCACGCTGCCACACACCACCGGCAGCGCGGCCGAGCGCGCCCGGCATGCGAGCGCCGGATTCAGCTCCAGGCCGATGGTGCGCATCGCGATGCCCAGGCGCAGCGCGCGTGCGCGCACACGCGCCGGAATGTCGCCCAGCCCGGTTCCGACATCCAGCAGCGAGACCTGCTCGAGATGCTCATCGCGCAGCTCCCGGATCACCGTCGCCACCACCGCGTGCGTGCCGCCCAGCAGCGTGTTGCTGCGCACGATGTCGCGCATCGAGCGTTCGGCCACGCGTGCGTCCACGGCGGGGTCGTCCAGATATTCGACACCGCGGCGGCGGCGGGGAGTGAGCACGGCCATCACGTCAGCGCTCGAGCTGGGCATATCCACCACGGTAGTACAGCAGCGGCCGCCCCGAATCCGCCGCGGCCTCGATCACGCTGCCCACGATGATGCTGTGGTCCCCACCGTCGTGACGCGAGGCCAGCGAACATTCGAGATGCGCCAGGATGCCCTCCAGCAGCACGGCGCCGGTGGCGCCACGCGTGTAGCCGAGTCCATCGAAGCGATCGTCATTCGGCTCGGCGAAGCGCCGCGCGATGGACTCCTGCGACGAGGAAAGGACATTGATGGCGAACCGGCCACTCGCGATGAGCGGGTCGTGAATGACGGCGATCTTCTCCACGCACACGAGGACAAGCGGTGGCTCCAGGCTCAGCGAACAGAAGGCACTCGCCGTCATGCCGTGATCGCGCCCGTCGGGATCGCGTGTGGTGACCACGGTCACGCCGGACGCGAAGCGGCCCAGTACGCTGCGAAAGGTGGGAGAGTCGATCGGCATGCCGTATGAAATCTAGAAGAGGAGGAGCTGCGCGAGATAGCGAAGCGACAGCACCTCGCGCGGCGGGACAAAATCACCGGCGACGCCGACGAGCAGGTCGGCCAGCTCCTTGCGGCGCGCCAGCGTGCGCGCGGCGTGGTTCATGAGCATCGGGTACGTGGTGGCCAGACCAACGAGGCGTTCGACGCGCCACTTGCCGCCGAACGCATGGTGGCGTGCCGAGTCATAGCGCGCGAGGGCGCGCCGCGCCGCGCGGGGTGTGGACGCCCCGAGCGAGTCGAGCACCGCCGGGGCGAGCAGCTCACCACCGCGCAGCGCGGTGAAGATCCCTTCGCCCGTGAACGGGTCGAAGAAATCGGCGGCGTCGCCCACGAGCGCGGCGCCGGCCATGGTGGCGCGCCGGGCGTGCCGCGCAAACGGACCCACCGCGCGCACGGGCGACGTGCGCTCCGCACGGGCGAAGCGGGACGCCAGGTGACGCCGGGCTCCGAGCCACCGGTCGAAGAGCTGCGTGGGATTGCCCGCGGCGTCGCGCACGGCTCGAGCGGGAAGCACCATCGCGACGTTCGTCACGCCGCCACCCACGTCGGCGAGTCCCACGTAGCCATCGCGCTCCACGTGCATCTCGCCATACGATGTGATGCCGTCGACGCCGCGATAGTGACACACGAGCGCAATGCGCCGCGGCGCGCGCGCCGTACGGCCCAGGCCGAGGCGCCGGCTCACGACGGACCGCAAGCCATCCGCGCCAACCACGACGGACGCGCTGATCTCGCCACCACTTTCGGCCAGTGTCTGCGTGCCGGTGCTGGCGCCGGCCTGGTGCTCACGATCGTTCCCGCCCACGCGCGGCACGCGGACGCCGCGCACTACGCCGCGCGCATCGCGCACGACATCACTCACGCGAACGCCTTCCTGTACGCGCGCACCCGCCGCGCGCGCCCGATCGAGCAGAATCGCATCGAGCACGGGGCGGGGCAGCGCGAGACCGCGATCGCGGAATCCCGTGAACCCGTGCGCCGCCGCATAATCGCCCTGAATGCGCGTCCCGTTGGGCGTGCGCACGATCATGCCGGCCAGATGCGCCGCGCCGGAGCGCTCGCACAACTCGAGCGCGCCCATGCTCGCGAGAATGCGCGAGGCCTGCGGACTCAGATACTCGGCGCACGGCTTGTCGCGCGGAAAGCAGGCGCGTTCGAGCACGAGCACGTCAACGCCGGCGCGCGCGAGATGCCAGGCTGTGGACGCGCCCGCCGGCCCGCCACCCACGACGATGACCTGCGCATCCATCAGCCCGCGGCCCCCACGCGGCGCCCCAGCCGGCTCACGCGCTGGAACACGCCCATGTAGCGCCAGTGCGGCCGCGGCAGATGCATCAGCGAGGCCGCGCGCGTGAGCCAGGGGAGAATGGGTGAGCGCGAATCCGCCGAGAACATGAAGCGCGGGTAGTGCGCGGCGAACGCGCGCATGCGCTGAATCGCACTGGCCAGCGGCAGCGCTCCCGAAAAGTAGAACCGCGGCAGCAGCAGGGAGTCGTCACCGGCAATGACGCCCTGGTTAACCGCAATGCGCTGCAGCGTGGTGCCCGGGTAGATGCGGAGCCCCACGGTGACGTACACCGCGTCGCCGCGCTCGAGCCGCCAGGCCGCGAAGCGCAGCGTGTCCTCGAGCGTCTCCGCCGTTTCGCCGGGTCCCCCCACGAGAAAGATCCAGAGCACCCGAATGCCGGCGCGCTCGACTGCCTCCGCCACCTCGCGCACGCGCTCGACGTCGAACCCCTTCTGCATCTGCTCGAGCACCGGATCGCTCGCGCTCTCCGCCGTGATGCCCAGCCAGCGGAAGCCGGCGCGTCGCATCAGCGGCAGCAGGTAGGGCGGCACGCTCGCCGGCGTGAAGTTGGTGGTGTCCAGATGGACGTTGAGCCCTCGACGCACGATGGTCTCGCAGATTCGCGCCGCATGGCGCGGCGGTGCGTTGAAAGTGGAGTCGACGAACTCGAAGCGGCGCACGCCGGCGGCGTGGTGCAGTTCGGTCATCTCATCGACCACGTGTTCCGGGTCGCGCAACCGATAGCCCCACCCCTCCACGTTGAGATACGTGCAGTAGATGCAGCGAAAGACGCAGCCGCGTTTGGTCTGGATGGGAACCGTGCCGCCGTGCCGCTCGTACGCGCGCAGGTCGAGCCAGCGGTGCATGTGGGTGGGCGCGAGGTCATCGAGCCCCGCATCGGCGCTGGGCGGCGTGACCGTGATGCCCGCACCCTCGCGCCGCACGACGCCGGGGATGTCGCCCGGCTCGCGACCCGCGGCCAGCGCATCGAGCAGTGCGCGACTGGCGCGCTCGCCATCGCCGGCCACGGCGTAGTCCACGCCAAGGGTGTCGAACAGCCCGGCGGGCGCAACACCGAATGCCGCGCCACCGGCGAGCACCCGCGCGTGCGGCGCCGCCTCGCGCAGCGCGCGAAGAATGTCCACCGCTTCCGGCGTGTAATGCCTGAGCGCCACGAGATCGCTGTTGTCGATGTTCCGAACTGACAGGCCGATCACATCGGGCCGGAAGGCGCGCGCTGCCCGGCCGGCCGCGCGCAGCGGATCGGCTGCGAAACAGAGATCCGTCACCCGCACATCATGCCCCGCGTCGTCGAGAGCGGCCGCAACACACGCGAGACCGTTGGGAACCACGGGCATGGGCTGCCGCTCGCGATTGGCGCTCACCAGGAG
>JBOHTE010000584.1:0-10654 GCA_050733555.1 Gemmatimonadaceae bacterium
TGCACCCGTCAGGCTCTCGTGCAATTCCCGGACTGCCGTTGTCGCGCGAGGCCGCCGCGCCGTGCGGCGCTCGGCGCCCGCGCGATATCCCAGGCCTGGCGAAGCAACGTTCGACACCACATGCCGCTGCTACCTTTCGGTCCTGACGGAGTTAGCGGGCGGACATTCTTCGGGACCTGGGACGAGGGAAATATAGCCGCGAGGGGCCTCTCCCCACCAGCACCACCGCTCCCCTGGGAATCGGCAATCAGCCTCCCCATTCCCGTTCCGCCCTTGGGAATTGGCAATCGGGAATCGGGACTGGTGGGAATGGGGAATGGGGAGTCCGATTTCCCATTCCCCATGAAATCGGGGTGGGGTGGGTGGGGGCGGATTGCCTTATCGATTCCCAATTCCCGATGCCCATTCCCACGGGTGGGGCCGGGCGGGGTGGTGAGGCCGCGCCGTCCTACGCTTTCGCGAGTGCTCGACGCACCACCGCTCCGGCGCGCTGCGCCATGTCGGCTGTGGCGTCCAGGTGGAAGACCGCCCGGACGCGCGTGCGCGACCAGGGCGCAATCAGCACGCCACCCTCCGCCGCCGCTGCGACGAGCGCCGCTGTCTCGATGCCGGCTGGCAGATCGATCATCACGATGTTGGTGTCCGGTGGGACCACCGTCGCACCGCCAGCCCCATCGACGACTGCGGCGAAGGCACGCGCGTTCGCGTGATCTTCGGGCAAGCGCGCGAGATGGTTGTCCAGCGCATGCAGCGCGCCGGCCGCCAGAATTCCCGATTGGCGCATGCCGCCACCGAATCGTTTGCGCACCAGCCAGCCCTCGTCCATGAGTGCCCGTGTGCCGGCGAGTGCGGCTCCAACGGGCGCACCCAACCCCTTGGAGAACGAAACCATCACGGTGTCCGCACAGGCGGCGAAATCGCTTAGCGCCGTACCGCTCGCCGCGGACGCATTCCAGAGCCGGGCGCCGTCCATGTGGATGCCCAGCCCTGCCTCACGTGCAACATCGCGTAACGCCTGTAATTCACTTAATGCCAATATCTTGCCACCAGCACCATTATGTGTGTTCTCAACACCAATCGCGCTGGCCTGAAGCACGTGAGGAGAGCTGGGTCGCATGGACGCCCTGAGCGCCGCCGCATCCATCACGGGGCCATTGCCCTGCACCGGCCGCACCTGTACGCCGCTCAACGCCGCCGCGCCGGCGCCCTCGTAATTCACGACGTGTGACCCGGCGTCCAGCAGGATCTCCGTGCCAGGGCGCGTCAACAACCAGACCGCCGTCTGGTTGGCCATGGTGCCGCTCGGAAAGTAGAGCGCGGCCTCCTTCCCGAGCAGTTCGGCGACACGCGTCTCGAGGCGCCGCACGGTCGGGTCGCCGTCGAGCACGTCGTCTCCTACTTCGGCCTCCGCCATGGCGCGACGCATGGCCGCGGTTGGTCGCGTGACGGTATCGGATCGCAGATCAATCGGAGTCATATAAACCGGAAATTGAGAGAAAAGGGCGAGACAAGGGGCAGCCCATGGGGCAGCCCATCGGGCAGCCCATGGGGCAGCCCCATGGGCTGCCCCTATTCCTCGAGAATTTCACGCTGGCGCTGGCGCACGCGCCGCAGCTCGTAAATCTGCCCGACTTCCCCGCCGAGTATGAAGATGACCGCCGCGTAGTATACCCAGGACACGATGATCACCAGTGCGTACAACGTTCCCGTGTACAGGCTGCCGGGGTTGAAACGCCCGACATACGAGGTGAACAGGATTTTCGCGAGCTCGAAGAGCACGCTGGTCACCGCTGACGCCACCAGCGCCGACTGCCAGCGGATGCGGCGGTTGGGAAGAAACTTGTACAGCGCGAAGAACATGACCAGGATGGTCGCCAGCGCCACCGCCGTTCCGACGACGTACTCGAGCTGGCTCATCACGGCTGGCGCCAGGCCGTAGCGCTCCAGAAACGTCCGGCCGTGCGTCGTCGCCAGCTTGAGATAGGCGTTCAGCACCGAGTAGATCACGAACAGCACCGTGCCCACGACGGTGATCTGGATGTCGAACAACTTTCCCTTGATGATGCTCATCCCCTGTTCGATGTCGAAGACCTCGCCGAGCACGGTCCGCAACGTGCCGAAGAGGCGCGTCGAAAACCAGATGAAGCCAATGAGGCCGACGAGTCCCACCGATCCGCGCGTGCTGATCACGGCATTGATCAGCGTGTGCACCGGCGCATCCGGCGTCTCGGAATGTGGCGGGAGCAGCTGGTCGATGAAGAGCCAGATGTTGGCGGAGGATTGGGACGCCGTCTGGTTGAGCAGGTAGCCCAGGCCGGAGAGCAGCAGCAGGACGAAGGGGACGGCCGCGAGCAGGAAATTGAACGCGATCGCCCCCGCCATGAAGAAGATTTCGTCGTCGCCCGAATTGTCCCACAGGCGCTTGAGATAGTCCTGAGTCGTCCACCACGCGCGGCGGCGGAGCGAGAGGGCTGGCATGGTCGCGCGCTATGGGACAGTCGGCTATTCCGTATCGCCCTCGTCCTGCACTGGCAACGGTGCCGCGTCCGACTCCGACGCCTTCCGACCCGGACGGGCCCCGTCGGCGGTACGCGGCGACGGCTTGGATTCGGCGATACGATCCTCCAGATCCTGCCGTGCCTGCTGCGCCGCATCACGTCCCGCGCGGAACGCTTCACGCGCCTGATGGCGACGCACGTGGATGGATTGCCGCGCCGAATCCAGCCGGTCCTCCACCACTCTCCGCGCCTGGTCGTACTGATCCACGACCGAGTCGGACAGATCACCAGCGGCATCACGCGCCACCTCGGACACGCGCCGCGCCCGCTGCTTGAGATCGCGCCGGGTTTCCTCACCGGTGCGGGGCGCGAACAGCAGCGCCACGCCCGCGCCTATTGCCATCCCGATCAGAAAGGACCCGATGCCGGCATCCCGCTTCTCGATGACCACGTAGGGTTCATCGCTCATTTCCTCGTCTCGCCGCCGCATGACAATTCTCCTTGGGGTTCGCTCAACGCCGCCCTTTCACTCTCGCGGCGGCCTTTTCTGCTCCATGAATTCTCGCCTTCACGTTTCGCGCCACCGTTGAGCCGTTTCCTTCCTCCTCACCGTTCGGACCGACGAGTGCCGCCAGCTCCGCGCGGATCTCGCCGGTGCTCATGCCGAGCATTTTCGCCGTCCGTTCCGTATCGCCTCCGGTCATGGCCAGCGTGCGGAGCACGAGCTGCCGCCGTGCTTCCGCGAGCGTCGAGCCAACCGGCAGGGTGACGACGGACGGCGTTTCGCCTGACGCCCGCAGATGGCGCGGCATGATGTCACCGATGGTGATCGTCGGGCCCTGCGACATGATCACCGCACGCTCGACGGCGTTCTTCAGCTCGCGCACGTTCCCCGGCCAGTTGTACGACTTGATCCAGTCCATGGCCGCAGCGTCGAACTCCGTGAGCCGCTTGCCGTTCCGCACCGAGAAGGAGGCCAGGAACTCCTTCGCGAGGAGCTCGATGTCGCTCATGCGCTCCCGCAACGGTGGCAGCACGATCTCCACGACAGCCAGCCGGTAATAGAGGTCTTCCCGCAAATCTCCTTCGGCCAGCGCGTGCTGCAGGTCCCGGTTCGTGGCGGCAACCACGCGAATGTCCACGGCGATCTCCTTGCGTCCGCCGAGGCGGCGCACGCTGCGCGATTCCAGCGCACGGAGCAGCTTCACCTGGATGTCGGGCGACATTTCCGCGACTTCATCCAGGAAGATCGTGCCGCCATCGGCCATTTCGAACGCCCCGGGCTTCTCGTTCACCGAGCCGGTGAAGGCGCCCTTCTCATGGCCGAACAGCTCATTCTCGAGAATGTCCTTGGGTAGCGCCGCACAGTTGAGGGCGTGAAAGGGGCCCGTCGCGCGGTCGCTCTTCTGGTGCAGCGCACGCGCCACCAGCTCCTTGCCTGTCCCGGACTCGCCGAGGATGAGCACGCTCGCCGTGGATGGCGCAACCGCATCGATCACGCGGTACAAGCCGCGCATGGCCTCGGACTGGCCGGTGAGATCCCCGAAATGCGTGAGGGCCTGCAGCTCCGACTTCAGTGCCCGGTTGGCCTGTCGCACGTTGAACTTGTCGAGCGCCTTCGGGATGAGTGCCTTCAGGCGATCGAGCTTCTCCTGCGACAGCGGCTTCTCGATGTAGTCATAGGCGCCCTGCCGCATCGCCTCGACGGCGGAATCCACCGTGGCCTGCCCGGTGATGATGATGCACTCCGTGGTGATCTCCTTCTCCTGTAGCTCGCGCAGCAGGGCCAGTCCGCCAAGTTTCGGCATGCGCAGATCGGCGAGCACCACGCCGTACGTGCCGGCGCTCAGGCGATTGAGCGCCTTCTGCCCGTCCGCCACGACATCCACTTCGTATCCTTCATCCGCGAGAATGGCACTCAAGCCTCGCGTGATGGACACTTCATCGTCCGCTATCAGTACTTTCGCAGTCTGCATGCTTCAGGTCGCTCGATCCGTGTGCGGCCCCGTCGCGGGGAAACACACTGAAATGGTTTGGGCTGTGCCCGCCACCCGGATACCAGCTCGGGCAAGGGCGGCCATGATCGTCGCATCAGGAGGTGCAGGCAGCGCGCTTCCCGAGAAATCCAGTGTGACCCCCGACGCATCGTGTCGGACCGTGCAGCTCACCCGTGTGCCAGCTTCCGTGAACGCTTCCAGCGCACACGCGCATGCCAATCGCGCGAGCAATGCGTCGCCGGGATGAGCCGGCAGCGGTTCGGCCGGAGCGGCAGCGATGACGGTGCCGCCGTGCGCGGCGGCAACCGCGGCCTGAAGCTTGAGCACCGGCTCCATCGCCGTCCACAAATCTACAGGGGTACGTGGCTGCCGCGCCAATGACAGCAGCGCCTCGACGAGCGGCGTCACCCGCTGCAGCTCCATTCCAGCGCTCTCGGCGAACGGCTGCAACGACTGGAGCGCGACACTCCCCCGGGTGAGTCGGCTGCGCAGCACCTCCACGCTCACGATCAGGCCATTGAGCGGGTTCCGGATTTCGTGCGCAGCGCGGTCGGCCAGTCTTCCCAGGGCCTCGCGCCACAGCCGCTCCGCGTCCGCGTCTATTCGCCGGCCTCGGCGTCGTCGGGGGCCGCGGCCACTCCCGCGGTCGCTTCGAGCGACCGGTGCTGTGCGGGCGACTGGACAAACCGGGCGACGATGTCCGCGGTGTTCCCCACCTTCAGTTGCTCGAAGAGGAATCCGAACGTGCGATCGTACACGCCGGCGAGCGTTGTCCTGGCCTCTGCATCCAGATCCCAGAAGTCGCGCTTGAACGGGCCCAGTGCCTTCTTCCGCGTCTTGTAGTAAAACTGCTCGTCCGTGTCGGTCGCCTTGCGTTCATCCTTCGTGTTCTCATCCAGCCAGCGATAGATGCGTTCGCGCAGCGCCGCCGGAATGTTGTCGAAGAGCAGATTCTGGAAGTTCGTCGCGAGGTGGATCTCCGCCGTCTCGATGCGCGGGAAGTTGTCGAACGCGCTGTCGGGCAGCGTGGAGGCGCCATGCTGCACGGCGCCGGACATCCCGTACTCCTCGCGCGCAATCACGGAGAGCTTCTGCAGGGTGTCGAGATCCAGTTTCACCGCGGCAATGGCGCCGTCGGGCAGCACGACACCGCCATGCGAGGTGCCCGTCTGCACGCTGATCTTGGACAGCCCATGCGCGTTCGCGCCGGCCTGCTCGGCCAGCACGCGATTGAAGCCATCCATGTACGTGCGCAGCTCGGGCACCGTGCTGTTGCTGGCACCCACTTCGCCAATCTCGCCGCCAATGGAAATCACCACGCCGTCCGGTTCGATCTCGCGAACGTAGCGCGCGATGTCCACGGCCGTGCGGTAGTTGGTCTGCTGTTGCTCGTCCAGCGTGGGGCGCTTGAGATCCACCAGCGTGGAGGTGTCCACGTCGATGTTGTAGAACCCGGATGTCACCGCTTCGCGCGCGAGCTGCTTCACCGCCGCGACTTCGCCGGTGGCGTCGCTCGCGAACTTTTTTGCATTCACCTGGAAGTGATCGCCCTGGATGAACAGCGGCCCGCGAAACCCTTCCCGCAGCGCCGCCGCCATCATGACCGCGACGTATTCGCCCGGGCGCTGGTCGGTGTACGCGATCTCCGAGCGCGCGATTTCCAGAATGAAGGCACCCGCCTTCATGCGAATCGCCGTGCGGAAGATCGCGCGTGCCGTGTCATACGCCATGCCGCGCACATTGATGGCGGGCACCGTGAAACCGTGGATCTCGCCGCGCCCACGCGCCATGTACAGCTCGTGGATCGATGCCGGACGCACGCCAAGAGTCTGGCCGATCTGCCAGATGAGCCAGCGCGCGTGATCCCTGGACTGCCCCTGCCCGAACACCGCTTCGCGGACGAGCGCATCCATCTTCGCCGAGCGGAGCGCCGCCTCGTTTCTCACGGTGACGAGCCCATGCTCCACTCCCACATCACCGGCGGATTCCAGCACGGACGAAGCCTGTTCCCGCATCAACCCTCCCTGATCTCTGATCACCGCCGGACAGGCCATCTGTGGCTCGCCCCTGCTCCTTTCGACAACCTGTGCCCGCTCCACCTGAGCCGCAAGGGTTCGCCCGTGCTCAGATGATCCGGCGCGGATCGGGCTTGGGCAGCGCGTCCCACTGCGTGCGCGCATCCGTCGCATCGGCCCGGCCCAGCATGGCGTACGTGAACTGCTTGCCGAGCTCCACGCCGGGCTGGTTCAGCGGATCGATCCCGTACATCGCGCCGGAATAGATCACCGCGATTTCCAGCAGCATCATGAGGCCGCCAACGTGCCAGGCATCCACGTGGTCCAGCGCAATCGTCATGCTGGGCCGGCCCTTGCTCGCGAGCGCGCCCGCCGTTGCGCGACACTCCACGTCGAGCAGCTCGCCAAGCTGGTGGCCACCCAGGTACGCCAGCTCGGGAATGTCACCGTGCAGCTTCGGGATGGTCAGGTCGTGCGCCACGTTCTTCACGCTCACGAAGGTGAACGTCTTGTCGCGTGGCCCCTGCATGAAGAGCTGCACCTTGCTGTGCTGATCCGTCACGCCGAGCGCACCGAGCGGCGTGGGCCCCACGGACTGCCCGGCATCGTTCAGCTTGCCGAGGCTCTCCGCCCAGAGCTGCACGAACCAGTCGGCCACATCGCGCAGGGCATCGCTGTAGGGCATGAACACCTGCGTGTGCAGCCCCAGTTTCGCATCACCCAGCCACTGCAGCAGCGAGTACATCGCGGCCGGATTCTGCTCGAGCGGAGCAGCGCTGCACCGTTCGAACATCTCCTTCGCCCCGCGCAGCAGCTCGCCCACGTTGATCCCCACGAGCGCCGCCGGAAGCAGTCCCACGGGCGACAGCACGCTGAACCGTCCTCCCACATTCGGCGGGACGTCCAGCGACACGATGCGCTCGTTGCGCGCGATCGCGCGCAGCGCACCCTTCTCCGGATCGGTGATGAACACCAGATGGCGCGAGAAGGCCTCGTCCAGCTCCGCCTGCAGACGCTCACGGACGATCAGGTACTGCGACATCGTTTCGGCGGTGGAACCCGACTTGGAGATGACAATGAACAGCGTGCCGCCCAGGTTCAGCCGGTCCAGCAGCGCGCCGATCGTCGCGGGGTCCACGTTGTCCAGCACGTGGAGCCGTGGGAAGAAATCGCGGGCATCATCCTCGAGCTCGTTCCAGTCGCGCGATCGGAGCGCCGTCCGCAGCGCGATCGTGCCCAGCGCGGATCCACCGATGCCGAGCACCACGATGTCGGTGAAGCTCTGCCCTACCCCGTCGGCGAAGTCGTGCAGCGCCTGCAGACTGTCGGCGCCGGTGGCGAGATCAATGAAGCCGAGCTCGCCCGCGGCGCGGCGTTGATCGAACGTGCGCTGCGCCGCCGCGAATGACGTGGCGGCGGCGCTCCACATGGCGTCATCCACGGCACCCGCCACGTTGGACGCGAACATGTTGCTGTAGTCGAGATGGATGGCCATGTCAGTCTATGCGAATGGTGAGCCCATCGAACGCGGGCGTCACGCCGGGTGGAAGCTCCGCCTCCAGGTCGGCGTGCAGATTGTCGTGCGTCAGGTGCGTGAGGTAGGTGCGTTCCGCTCCGATGGCGGCCGCCGCCGCCACTGCCTCGGGAATGCTCAGGTGCGTGGGATGCTCCGTGCGGAAGAGCGCGTTCAGCACCAGGACACGGACTCCGCGCAACTGCTCGAGCGCCTTCGGCGGCACCCGCTTGGCGTCCGTGACGTACGCCAGCGGCCCCATGCGGTACGCGAACACCGTCGCGGGACCGTGCGGAACGGCAATGGGCAGGACGTCCATGTCGCCGATGCGCACCATCTCTCCTTCCTGCAGCGGCCGTGCCTCGCCTTCCGGTTTGGATGTGCCAGGCAGCGGCCGCATCCGCACGTCGAAGATGTAGGGAAAGCGACTGCCCAGCTGCTCCAGCGTATCGGCCGGTCCATACATCGGCAGCGCCGCACCGCGGCGACTCGTGATCGCCCGCAGATCATCGATGCCGTGCGTGTGATCGGCGTGCGCGTGCGTGAAGAGCACCGCATCCACGCGGTCCACCCCTGCGGCAACGAGCTGCAGCCGCAGTTCGGGCGGCGTGTCAATGAGCAGTCGCGTGCCGCCACTGCTTTCCACCACCGCGGCGCAGCGTGTCCGTTTGTCGCGTGGGTCGCTGGACCGGCACACCTCGCACCGGCATCCGATCTGCGGAACGCCGAAACTCGTGCCGGTGCCCAGGATCGTGAGCTTCACACGACTTCCACGCGCAGCAGGTTCGTGCTGCCCGCCACGTCGAACGGTACGCCCGCGGTGACGGGCACGCGATCACCCGGCTTGGCCAGGCCGCGCGCCTGCACCACGGCCTTGCCGTGCACGAGCATCTCGTCGTACGTCGAGGTGTGCGGCACGAGCGCGGGCTGCACACCCCACACGAGCGCGAGTTGCCGGTAGGTCTGCTCGATGTCCGTGAGCGCCAGGATGGGGACACCCGGCCGGTGCGCCGCGACAATGCGCGCGGTGAAGCCGCTCTTGGTGAACACGAGCACCACGGGCGCCGCCAGGGATTCCGCCGCGGCGGCGGTGGCCGCTGCAATGGCGTCCTCCGTGGCAACCGGTTCGTCCTGCCGCCGCCGGCCGATCGAGCGTGGCGTGCGCGGCGGCGGGTGCCGCTCGATCTCCGCGATGATACGCGCCATCGCGCGCACCGCGAGCTGCGGATAGGCACCCATGGCCGTCTCCGCGGAGAGCATGACCGCATCCGTGCCGTCGAGGATGGCGTTGGCGACGTCGCTCGCTTCCGCGCGCGTGGGGCGCGGATGCGTGACCATGGACTCGAGCATCTGCGTGGCGGTGATCACGGGTCGTTCGTGCCGGTTCGCGACGGCAATGATCCGCTTCTGCGCGATCGGCACCTCCTCGAAGGGCAGTTCGACGCCCAGGTCGCCGCGCGCCACCATGACTGCGTCGGACGCATCAACGATCTCGTCGATGTTGGCGAGTGCGGTGTCCTTCTCGATCTTCGCGACGATCAGCAACGTTCTCGGGATCATCGCGCGCAGCAACGCGATGTCCTCGGCGCGGCGCACGAAGCTCAACGCGAGATAGTCGAGACCCTGGGTCACCGCGAAGGCGACGTCCGCGCGATCCTTGTCGGTGATGGACGGCGCCGAAACGCGCACGCCGGGCAGGTTGATCCCCTTGTGGCTGCCGAGCGGCCCACCATGCATCACGCGCGCGACCACGCGTGGGCGCAGCACGTCGAGCACGACCAGATCGATGAGTCCGTCGTCCATGAGCACGCGATCACCGACCGTGACGTCATCCGCGAGCGCAGCGTAGGTCACCGGAATCTCGTCGCCATCCGCCAGCTCTTCGGGCGCCAGCATGACATCGGCGCCTTCGGTGAGCGTGCGCGGCGCGTCGAGATGACCCACGCGGATGCGCGGCCCCTGCAGGTCGCCCATGATGGCGACCGGGCGCGACTTCTCGGCGGCGAGCCGCCGGAGCGTCGCAATGACGGCGGCGTGCTGCTCGTGGGTGCCGTGGGAAAAGTTGATCCGGGCGACGTTGAGCCCGGCGTCCATCAAGGTGCCGAGGACGTCAGGGGCGGCACAGGTTGGTCCGATCGTACAGACGATCTTCGTTCTGGGAAGTGAAGCGCTGGACACGAGTTGCAAATGGAAATGAGGTGTGAGGCAAGCTAGTCCCCCTTAACGCGTGATGCCATGGCGCCGTCTCATCACCCGAACGGCAACGCGCCGGTCATCACCATTCGCGCAACGAGGACTTCCATGCACCGGAACACTCTGTCATTCACCGCCGGCGTGGCACTGCTGGCGATCGGACTCGCAGCCTGCAGCGGCGACTCCGTCGTGAATCCCGATCTCACGATGCCCGACTCCGAAGTCAATCAGTCCATGGCCAGTGACGTGGGCGATGCGTTGGCGACGTCGGTGGATCTCATGTCGGCGGATGAGGACAGTTACGCGAGCGCCTTGCGCACCACGGTGCCCGGCGCGAACGCCGAACTCGCGGGTGACGTGACGGTGCAGTGCAGCGGCCCCGACAACGATGGCTGGTTCACCTGCGACAGGACCACGTGGCGCGGACTGGATCTCCTG
>JBOHTE010000585.1:0-2562 GCA_050733555.1 Gemmatimonadaceae bacterium
TCATTGCCCTGCCCTACTTCTGCGGACCCGCGTACGTGCAGCCGATGACCTTGCCGTTGTCGGCATCCACGTTCACCTTTTCAACGACGGCCTTGTTCGCCACGTTGATATCAAAGGTGTAGATCGGGACGCCAGCCTCCGTTCCCGTCGTCTGGGACTCGAGTGTGCCACCGCCTACCCACTTCACGGCGGTCTTTTCGGCGGCGGCCTTGCTGACCTTGTTGCCGCTCGACTGCGCATTCGCGGCGGCGGCGCTCAGCACGAGCCCACAGCCAACCAGAAGTGTATGTGCCACTGTCATGGTCTCTGCTCCTCACCGTGCACTCGAGTCGTCCTGGCCACGGGAGAGCGGATAACAGGATGATCCGGATTGACTCCTCTCGTCACGGTTGTGTCCAGCTGGTGAAGCATCTCCCGGGCTTGCGCGGACATCGCGCGAAGGCGGATTCCCGCCCATCCGGCGTGCGATATCCGTGCCATCCAGATGGTAATTGTATTGGTATCCATATGAATTCCGACGCCTGACCGATGTCCAAACTGCTCGCCGTGCTCGGCTCGTTCGTGGGTGGTTCGCTCGGCTGGTGGCTCGGCGCGCACATCGGCACCATGACCGCCTATATGCTGAGTATCGTCGGCACCGGGCTCGGCATCTACCTGGGGCATCGCCTGGCCACGCGACTCCTCGAGTAGCCCGGCGCACCGGCCTTCACGTACCCTTCGTTCCGTTCCATCCATCCCCGATTCCCATTCGCGCCACTTCATCTTCCCCTGTCCAACGCGATCATGCAGACTCGTCGTCAACTTCTCCCTCGTCGTGGCTCCGGCCGCACACTCCTGCTGGCTGTTGCGGCATGCAGCGCACTGGTCCTCGCCGGCTGCGTCAAAGGGTACGACTCCACGGGCCCGGGACAACCGGCTGACCTCGTCGGCAGCTACCTGCTCATCAGCGTCGACGGCGCGCCACTTCCGGTCGACGTCAACTGGGATGGCATCCCGTCCACGCTCCATGCCGACACGCTCGACTTTTTTGACGCCGGCGCCTTTGAAGACGTGAGCACGGTCACGCTGCAGCGGGATACCGCGACCCAGTTGCTGGTGAATTCGGGGTCGGCCGTCCAGCTCACGGGCGACAGCGTATCACTCGGGAGCGTACTGGGCTCCGGCATTTCCGCCAACGACACGATCACGGTGCGTACCACGGCGATGTACGCGTTCGGCACCGGACGCCTGCTCGTCTTTGCGCGCTTCTGATCCGGCTGACATGCCGGGATCCATTTCCGCCGTGCGGGCAGCCAGGGCGTGCCTGCTGCTCGCCGCGTGCGCGGCGTGCGCGGCGTGCGCGGCGTGCGCCGCGTCGCAGACGCAGCCGTTCATGCCCTGGCCCGTTCACTCCATGGACCGTCCCGTTCCACCGGTCGTGACCCCGGGCGCGTACGTGGCGGACGCACCGCCACCGTCCGATGCGATCATGTTGTTCGACGGTCACGACCTCTCACAGTGGCGCGGCAGCGACGGCGGTCCCGCAAAGTGGACCGTCGCGGATGGGTATTTTCAGGTGGCGGCGGGCACCGGCGCCATCCAGACCGCGCAGGGCTTTGGCGACTGTCAGCTCCACATCGAGTGGGAAGCGCCCACGCCGCCGCACGGCGACGGGCAGGAACGAGGCAACAGCGGCGTGTTTCTCATGGGGCTGTACGAGGTACAGGTGCTCGACTCATACGACAATCGCACGTACGCCGATGGTCAGGCGGCGGCGCTCTTCGGCCAGTATCCGCCGCTGGTGAACGCCAGTCGCAAGCCTGGCGAATGGCAGACGTATGACATTGTCTTTCATCGGCCGCGCTTCACCACGAGCGGCGGTGTGACGAGCCCCGCCCGAGTGACGGTGTTCCACAACGGCGTACTGGTGCAGGACAACGTCGTGCTCACCGGACCGACGGCGTTCGGCAAGCGTCCGCCGTACACGACGCACCCGGACGCGCTGCCGCTATCGCTGCAGGATCATGGATATCCGGTGCGATTTCGCAACGTGTGGATCCGGAAGCTGGAGTAGGGCACGTCCTGCGGGAGCGCACCTGTGAATGAAGTGGAGACTTGTGGAACCGAATTTTTTCTCGCTCGAGGGTTGAATGCAGAAGGCGACGCAACGGAAGACATACGATGTGTGCATCGTCGGATCGGGCGCGGGAGGCGGCATGGCGGCCTATGTGCTCACGCAGGCCGGCGCCGACGTCGTCATGCTCGAGGCGGGCGCCATGTGGGATCTCGCGAAGGACTCGGCCATGCTCGAGTGGCCGTACGAGTCGCCACGGCGCGGAGCGAGCACCAGGGATCACCCCTTCGGCGAGTTCGATGGGTGCATTGGCGGATGGGACATCGAGGGCGAGCCCTACACCCGCGCGCCCGGTACGCAGTTCGACTGGTGGCGGGCCCGCATGCTCGGCGGTCGTACCAATCACTGGGGACGCATCTCGCTGCGATTCGGGCCCGACGACTTCCAGCGTCACAACATCGATGGCCTGGGTGACAACTGGCCCATCACGTACGCGGACGTCGCGCCGT
>JBOHTE010000586.1:0-7906 GCA_050733555.1 Gemmatimonadaceae bacterium
CCGGTCACCACGCCGCTCACATCCACCGTCGCGATGGACTCGTCGCTGCTCGACCACGCGATCGTGCGTCCGCTGAGCACATCACCCGCGGCGTTGTAGGCGGTGCCCGTGAGCGTCACGGTCTGGCCCACGCGAATGCTGCTGGACGTCGGCTTCACGGTCACTGACGCAACCGGTTGATCGGTCACGGTCACCGTGGCGGTCGCGGAGGCACCTCCCGCGCTGGCGGCGATATGCGTGGTGCCCAACGCCACACCAGTCACCTCCCCGCTCGAGTTGACGGTGGCGATGTCGGTGTGTTCGGAATTCCAGAAGACGTTGACGCCGGCCACCGGCTTGCCACTCGCATCCTTGGGCGTGGCCTGAAATGGTGTCGTGGCGCCAATTGACACGGTGGCCGTTGACGGAGTGAGCGCGATGGATGCGACGTTTCCCCCCCCGGGCCCTGTGGAGCTTCCGCCGCAGGAGAGTAGCGCGGCGAGAACAGCCAGGGATGGCAGGACAGCAAACGAGCGCGAGTTTGTCATGGTGTGAAGGACTCCTGTCTGGAGCGGCACCGGAGATGAACCGCCGATGCCAAGGCCCACATCTTATTGGTCAAGCAACAGGAAGAAAAGCAGATACAGCACAAACGGAACAGACCGGGCCAGTGTCACCATATAGTGACCATGATCGACAAGGTCACCGAGCGGAGACAACTGCGTCTTCACAAACTCCACCAGCCTCCAAAGCTGCCTCGCCACGTGACTCACTGCTCTCAAGCATATTGCACACCACGACACCGCAGTGCATCATGTGCTGTCACTTGGAGGTGACCGCCGTGGAACGCGCTGTCCGCAACCGAGAATCCACCCGCTCGAAGCTGCTCGACGCCGCCGAACGCGTCGTCACGCTGCGCGGACCACACCACGCCGGCGTCAACTCCGTTGCCGCCGAGTGCGGCGTCGACAAGGTTCTCATCTACCGCTACTTCGGTGGAATCGATCCACTCCTCAAAGCCCTCGCGCAGGAACGATGCCCGCCCGTGGATCTGGTAGCGGCCAGCCAGCACGCCGCGTCGCTGGCCGCGGCCTTCGCGGCCGCTGTCGTCGCCGAAGCGCGAGAGCTCCGAGCATCGCCACTCGCGCTGCGTCTCGTAGCCTGGCACCTCGTTGACCCCTTTGGCTTCGCGCGCGCCTACGCCCAAGCGCGCAGCAACGCCTGGGCGCTCTTTCTCGCTGACGTGCAGCGACGTTTCCCCCGCCCTCCCTTCCTGGATCTCGAGACGCTGTCCGCGCTCCTCTCCGCGGCCATCACCCACGCCGCCCTCGTGGCGGCGCAGCTGTCTGACCTCGCTGCACTGGATGAGCACTGGCGCCGCACGGAGCGCACTACCCTCACCATCATTCGCGCGCTCACCGCGCCGCCGGACAGTTGATCCGGCTCAGTGCGGCGCTCGCTCGGGCGCTCGCTCCGGCGCTCGCTCCGGCGCACCGCGCCGCGCGCAGCGTCGTGCGTCGGCCTCTAGGCAAACCCCGTCCCACTCCGTAACCTTGTCGCCTTCCCTCATGCTTCCGTCGCTCCGTGTCTGAACCGCCGACAGCCGTAGCTGCTCCCCCCGCCATCGAAGTCGACCGCCTCACAAAGCTCTACGGCAACCTCACCGCCGTGGACAGCCTCTCATTCACAGTCGCCCCGGGCGAGGTTCTCGGACTTGTCGGTCCTAATGGTGCAGGGAAAACGACAACCTTGCGCAGCATCTGCGGCATCATCCGTCCCTCCACCGGCTCCATTCGGATCACCGGCCACGATATCGTCAACGACCCGGTCGCCGCGAAGCGCACGCTGGCCTTCATTCCCGACGAACCTCAGCTCTTCGAATATCTCACGGTTGCGGAGCATCTGCAGTTCATCGCCCGCATCTACGGCGTCAGCGACGCGCCGGAGCGCTCGGCTCCGCTCCTCGCCGAGCTGGAGCTCACCGACAAGCGGGACGCACTCCCGAGCGAACTCTCCCGCGGCATGCGGCAGAAGCTCGCGATTGCCTGCGGCCTGCTGCACCGCCCCGGTGTGCTCATGCTCGACGAGCCGCTGACAGGGCTCGACCCCATGGGCATTCGCAAGATGAAGGCAACCATCGCGGCACGCGCCCGCGAAGGAACGGCGGTGCTGCTCAGCTCACACCTGCTCCAGCTCGTCGAGGAGCTCTGCTCCCGCATTCTGATCATCCAGAATGGACGCCTCGTGGCCATTGGCGCCATGGATGACATCATCGCCGATCGGCCGCAGCTCGCCGGACGCGGTCTCGAAGACGTCTTCCTGGCGCTCACGGGCAACGGCGACACCGCGGCACGATGATCGGGACGTTCACCTGGTACATCGCGCACGGATTCCGCAATCGGGCCGTTCGCCGCATGCGCCGCATTCGCGAGCCGCGCTACGCGATCGCGCTCATCGTCGGCGTGCTCTATCTCTGGTCGCTCTTCTTCAATCCCGTCCGCTCGCACAATGGCATGGGGTCGTTCGCGCTCAACGGCACCGCGCACCTCTTCTACGCGCTGGGCCTCACGGTGCTCGCCGCGAGCTGGTGGCTGGTGGGATTCGAGAAGCTGCCCATCCAGTACACCCCGGCCGAGGTGCAGCTACTGTTTCCCGCGCCGGTGCTGCGACGCCAGCTCGTGGAGCTCAAGATCATGCAGGCGCAGCTCCCCGTGCTCCTCAGCTGTGTGCTCTGGCTGGTGATTCTCGGACGCGGCTCCGGCTCGCTGCTCTTGCGCTGCATCGCGCTCTGGGTGCTCTTCACCGCACTCTATCTGCACCGCATGAGCGCGTGGCTGGTCCGGACCAGTCTCGCGGAGCACGGCGCCGCGGGCGCGCGCCGCGGCTTCATCACGGTGCTCGTCGTCTGCGTGGCCACCGTGGCGGCCGCATGGAGTCTCATCCACGGGCTCCCCGATCTGCGCGGCGCATTCGCCACGCGCGCGCCATTCCGCATTCTGACCGTGGCGTTGCATCTGCCTGTGATTGCCGTCCTCTCGTACCCCTTCCGGCTGCTCCTCGCTCCGGTGTTCGCACCGACGACCACGGCGTGGCTGGGCGCCATCTGGCCGGCCGCGCTCATCATGCTCGTGCATGTGCCGTGGGTGCTCCACACGGATGCGTCGTTCGAGGAAGCCGCCGCTGAGGCCTCGGCCAGACGGGCGGCGCGGCTCGCGATGATCCGTTCGCGCGGCACGGTGATCCGCCCCGCGCGTCCGGGACGTACCCGCCTGCATCTGCCGCTCGGCGCCTCCGGTGTTCCAGGCGTGGCCATCGTCTGGAAGAACGCGCTCGCCCTGGTACGCACGCTCACGACGCAGACGATTCTCTCTTTCACCATTGCCGCGATCGCGCTGCTGATCGGCGTCTTCGCGTTCAACTCGGGACATGACGCCGCGACGATGATCGCCACGGGCGCCGCGATCATCGCCGGCGTGCTCGCGCTCATGGGGCCGCTCTGGGTGCGCAACGACCTGCGGCTCGATCTGCAGAGCCTGGAATTCCTGCGCGCACTGCCCTTGGGGGGCGCCCAGTTCGTGCGCGCGGAAATCGCGGCATCGGTGTGCGTCATTACCGGATTGCAGTACGTGCTGCTCGCGATCGGCTGCGTCGCCGCATCGTTCAGCACGTATCCCTGGTTCGATCTGTCCGATCGTGTGGCGCTCGTGCTCGCCCTGCTCCCTACGCTTCCCGCCGTAAACTTGCTGAGCGTGCTCGTGCAGAACGCGCTGGCGCTGCTCATCCCCGGCTGGGTGCAGCTCGGCATCACGCGGCGCGGCGGCGTGGAAGCCATGGGCCAGGGGATCGTCAGCGTCCTCGGCTCGACGCTCGCGCTGCTGCTCCTGCTCGTGGTCCCGCTGCTCGCCGGCACGCTCGCGAGCGCGCTGCTGCGCGTTCAGCGATACGGACTCTGGTCGCTGCTCCCCGGCGCCGTCGTCGTCGCGGCCGCCGCGCTCGCGGAAGCGTGGGCCCTCACCGTCTGGCTGGGACACCGATTCGAGCGCCTGGAGCCGAGCGAAGTCACGTGAAGGGGAATTCACTCCCCGCGGAAGTGTCTCGTGTTCCGCCGGTTGGTTGGCCGCGGCTCCTGCGCCGCCGGCCCGATAATGTGCTCCCCGAATTTCGTCCGCAAACTGTCAACGGCCCGAGTAATTGCTCGGTCCCGCTCGGTCTCGAGACGCGGCTCGCCCTCGAAGAGCGGTAGCTGCGTCGCCGCTCGTGACGATTCGAGCGAGGAGAGCGCGACGCCGAGGAGCCGCGCCTTCGCCCGGCGCGCGCTGCGCAACCGGCGCAGCAGTGCGAGCGCGGTCCCGAGGATCACCCGGTCCGCCACGACGGGTTCGTCGAGCGTGCGGCTCGCCTGTCGGGTGGTGAAGTCCCCGTCGCGCAGCTTCACCGTGATCGTACGCGCGGTCATTCCTGCCGCGCGAAGATCCGCCGCGGCACGCGCGACGAGGCGCAACAACTCCCGCTCGAGCACCGTATCATCACTGATGTCCACGGGGAACGTATCCTCGCGACTGATTTGTCGTGCCTTCTCGCGCGGCGTGACGCGGCCCTGATCCAGGCCGCGCACGCGCTGGTACAGCCACTGTCCCTCGCGTGTGCCGAACCACTGCTCCAGCGTCGCGAGATCCTGCTCCGTCACCTGCTGCACGGTGCGAAGACCCTGGCGATGCAGTCGTGCCTGAAACGTGCGACCGATGAGCGGAATGTCTGCCAGCTCGAAGCCGAGCAGGAATTCCGCCTCGCTACCTGCTGGCACCACGTGGACGCCGCTCGCCTGGTTTCCCGGCCTGGGTTTGGCGCGCTCCACGGCAAGTTTGGCGATGAGCTTGTTTGTGCCGCCGCCCAGCGATACAGACAGTCCGGTCTCGGCGCGTACGGCGTGCCGGATGCGATGCGCCGTCCGCTCCAGCGCTTCGTGACGATAGAGTTCCTCGGTTCCCGTGAAATCCAGATACCACTCGTCGATGCTCGCGCCTTCCACCAGCGGCGTGAACCGCTGCAGCACCTGTCGGATCCTGCGGCTCTGCTCCGCGCACGCCGCGCGCGGCACCGGCACGCAGAGCGCGCGCGGACACAGGCGCAGCGCCTGGGCGACGGGCATCGCCGAGCGCACGCCGAACGCGCGCGTCTCGTACGACGCGGAGCAGACGACGCCGCGGCTACTGGCGGATCCGCCAACGATGAGCAGTGTCGCCTTCCCCGCGCCGTCGGGATCCACGAGACGAGCGACCGCCACAAAGAACGCATCCGCGTCGGCGAGAAGAATCCGCGGCGCGGTGGGCACGGTGGGCACGGTGGGCACGGTGGCGCGGCGTGTCGTCATGATGCGGGTACACTAGGGCGCGTCGTCCGGTTCGGCAACGCGTGGGTGTGGGGCGCGAATTGCATCTCCCGCGTCAGGCAGACAGACTGTCACCGGCACCTCGATTATGGAGAACGCTCATGACCATGGTACAGTTCAACTCGAATGGCGGCACCGCATCGGGATATCAGGCCAAGCCGCCCGCGGGGCGCGGCCCCGGACTCATCCTGATTCAGGAATACTGGGGGCTCGTGCCGCACATCACGGACCTCGCGGATCGCTTCGCCATGGCGGGATACGTGACGCTCGCGCCCGATCTCTATCACGGCAAGACGACGAAGAGTCCGGACGACGCGGGCAAGATGCTCATGGCGCTCAACATCGCCGAAGCCGGCAGGGACATGAAGGGCGCTGCCGATTTCCTGCTGCACGACACGTCGGTCACCTCGCGCCGGTTGGGCATCGTGGGCTTCTGCATGGGCGGACAGCTCGCGCTGTATGCGGGCATGGAATATCCCGAGCAGTTCGCTGCCGTCGTGGATTTCTACGGAATTCACCCCAAGGTGGACATCGAGCCGGCGCGTGTGCGCGTGCCCGTGCTCGGCCACTTCGGCCGGCAGGACTCGAGCGTCCCGGAAGCGGCGGTCCGCACGCTTGCCACGGCGATCAACGACGCGGGTGGCAGCATGGAGTATCATTACTACGACGCCGGTCACGCATTCTTCAACGACGCCCGGCCACACGTGTTCAGCAAGCCTGACGCAGAGCTTGCATGGACGCGCACGCTGGACTTTCTCAGGCGACACGTTGCCTGACCCGGCCCTGCTCCTCTCATTCCGTCCCCATGCTGCCCACCATTCGCCATCCGCTCCGGAACCTCCTCATCTTCGCGTGCAGCATCACGGCCGCCGCATCTCCGGCGGCAGCCCAGCTGCGCGGCCGTGCCCTGTATGACGCACTGGCGCGAGAGCGCTTCGTCACCGTGGAGGGCACGAGCCGGGTGGACTGGCTTCCGCAGGGTGGCACGCTGCTCACGGAGCAACTGGACAGCGTGACGCACGAACCCACGTTCACGCGCATCGCTCCCGCCACCGGCGCGGAAGCGCCGCTCGTGGATAGCGCCCTGCGCGCGCGGATCACCGCGGCGCTCGCGAAGAACGGCGTGCGCAATGCGGCGGCAGAAACGCTGGATGACATCACGTACATCCGCGACGGCGCGGCGCTCACGTTCAGCGTGGCCAACACAGCCTGGCTGTACGACGTGACGCGCGGCAGCGCGCGACGTCTCGTGCGTCCCACGATCGTGCCCGTAGATACCGCCGGGCTGCTGCGCAATTCGGCGGGCAGCCAGCTCGCACAGGGCACCTGGTCACCCGATTACTCGCAATTCGCCTACGTGAAGGGTTTCGACCTGGCCGTCGCCAATACGACGACGGGCCAGGAGACCATGCTCACGCATGGCGGCAGCGAAGTCCTGATGAACGCACGCCCCGACTGGGTCTACCCGGAGGAGCTGGACCAGCTCGACGCCTACTGGTGGTCACCCGACGGGAGCAGGATCGCGTATCTGCAGTTCGATGAGCGAGCGGTGTATCAGTTTCCCATCGTACACGAGATCGGCCCACAGGCACCGCTCGAGCTGCAGCGCTATCCGGTCCCGGGCCAGCCCAACCCGATCGTCAGGCTCTTCGTCGTGAATGTGAAGACGGGACGGACGACGGAAATCGCCACGCAATCCACGAGCGACAATTACATCGTGCGCCCGCAGTGGACGCCCGATGGCAAGGTGCTGCTCGTCCAGCGGCTCAACCGCCGGCAGAACGTACTCGACCTGCTCGCGGCGAATCCGGAGACGGGGGCCGTGCGAACCGTCATCCACGACGAGGAGCCCGATTTCATCAACCTGCACGAAGGCGTTCACTTCCTGAAGGACGGTCACCGGTTCATCTGGGCATCGGAGCGGAGCGGTTGGGATCACCTGTATCTCTATGATCTCGCCGGTTCCGCGATGACTGCACTGACATCGGGCGATTGGCCCGTGGAGAGTGTGGCTGGAGTGGATGAGCAGGGCGGGTGGGTGTACTTCTCCGCGAAGCGCGCCGGTGGTTTGCAGTCGCAATTCTTCCGCGTCCGACTGGACGGCTCACGACTCCAGCAGCTCACGAAGGAGCCGGGCACGCACGACATTCGGCTCGACCCGGCGATGCGCTGGTTCGTGGACACGTACTCCTCGCTCACCGCGGCACCCGTCACACTGCTGCGTCGCACCGACGGCACGATCGTGCGCACGCTCGCGCGCATGAACACGGCGCGGCTGGACTCGCTGCACTTGCAGCCGCCGGACACGGTGACCGTCAAGGCCGCCGATGGCACGACCGATCTGCACGGCATCCTCTTCAAGCCCGCGGATTTCGATTCCACCCGGACGTATCCCCTCATCGTCATGGTGTACGGCGGGCCCTCGGTGCAGCTCGTCGAGGATCGCTGGCAGACGCTGTCGCAGGGACAGCGGCTCGCGCAGCTCGGCTTTCTCGTGTGGACCGTGGACAACCGCGGCACACCGGGACGCGGCAAGGC
>JBOHTE010000587.1:0-11658 GCA_050733555.1 Gemmatimonadaceae bacterium
CGATAGTCGACGTGGAGCGGCGTCACCCATTCCGGGCGGAAGGTCGCCAGATCGGCGGCGGTCATTGTGCCGCCGAGCTTGTGCTCGGTGGCGAGGATGGCATTTGCCGTGGCGCCCGTGTAGAACCCGCCGCGTCCATGCTCGGCGATGCGCTCGAGCGTGCGCGCGAGATCGGGGTTGCGGAAGATCTCTCCCTCGCGTGGCGTGTGGCCATCGATGAGATACGTCCTGGCAGCGTCAGGCGTGGCATTGAGCGCTTTCAGGTACTCGGCCCACGTGTCGGCGATCACCTCGGTGACGGGAAAGCCTTCGTTGGCGTAGCGGATCGCAGGCGCGAGCACGGTGGAGAGTGGCAGCTTGCCGAACCTGTCGTGCAGCGCCTGCCACCCCGCCACCGCGCCGGGAACCGTCACGCCCCAGATGCCGCGAATCGGAATGCGCTGGAGACCTTTCGTCGCCAGCAGCTCCGGCGTCATCCCGCTTGCCGACCATCCGCTCGAGTTGAGTCCGTAGATCTTTCCCGTCTTCGCGATGTAGACGATGGCGAACAGATCGCCGCCCACCCCGTTCATGGCCGGTTCCATGAGTCCGTTGGCAGCGTTGGCGGCGATGGCGGCATCCACGGCGTTGCCACCCATCTCCAGCATGTGCACGCCGGCGCTCGCTGCGAGCGGCTGGCTCGCCGCCACGATGCCATAGCGCGTGATGACCATCGAGCGACCGGGGATCGGAAGCGATTGACCGTGCGCCGGGGTTGCGGGCAGACCGTGCTGGGCGGCGGCAGGACACGGGAGCGCGGCACTCAGCACCGCGGCGGCGATCGCGACGAAGCGACTGCGGCAAGTTGGCATCACAAGCCCGGGTTTGATTTTCGAGGGTTATCCAGCGGATACGAGAAAAGACGCGCAGCCCATTCACCGCACCACCAGCACGCGGTTCCGGCGGCCGCTCAAGCGGATGCTCGACGAGGCGAAGCGCACGGGCCGTGCCGTTCAGGTAGCACTTCGTGCCCGGCGCCGCAACACCCCACGATCAATCCGCCGTGACCTGACGATACCGCCGCCCCGCCGCAGAATAGAACGCTTCGGCTGACTTTCCAACAAATATCTGCTCGATCGCGTCATGATCGATCGGTTGCGGAATGGTGCGACCGTCAACATCGCGACGCCACGTCCGGATGCGCTCGAGCGGCAGCGTCCGAAGCAACCGTGAGAAGCTCCATCTGGCGTCGCCGATTCGCTGCATCCAGCCGATGTCCGCTGCGCGCTGCAGCGAGTCGAGCAGACGGGCATCTCCGCTGATCGGATCTCGATAGATCAGGATTTGTGACGTATCATGCGCGGAACAGAGGATTGCCCACTCGAGCGTCTTCGCCGAGGTAAAGGCTCCGTGAATGATGTTTGTCGGCGCGTGCGCGTCGAAGGGCTGTGGAACGAGACAGCGTCGGAGCTCCAGATCGTGACGGATCGCGACCGGCAACGCCGGAAATGCGGCCGGAGCGAGCCGGCGGACTGACTGGGGCGAGAGTCCGGACTGCGCCAGTATCGCATGCGCGCCACACAGCAGGGCGACGACAATCAGGAATTGGGATTGCACGCGGATCTCATGGACGATGGCCGCGCTCGCAACTCTCCTCATCTCGACGCAGTAGCTGGCCGCGTCACGTCGTACCGAACCGCGACAATGCCGCTCCGGTATGCCTCCACTTCAAGCAGATGCAGGGCGACGTCCCGGTCGAGTCCCTCGAAGAAGGCGATGCCGTCGCCGATCACAACGGGCACGATGGAGTAGCGAAGCTCGTCAGCCAGCCCGCGGCGCAGGCATTCGCCCGAGACCGCACCACCACCGACAAACCAGATGCCGCGGAAATTCGGCTTCAGCCGCTCTTCCACCAGGCGCTGGAGATCGCCCGCATAGAACTCGACGGCACTTCTGGTTTTGCGCAGCTCGCGATGGGTCAGCACGACGGTCACTTTGTCGCCATAGGGCCAACCCAGCCCCCTGGCCTCGAAATTCAACGCGGTTTCATACGTTCGCGAGCCCATGACATAGCAGTCAATCGTCCGAAGGAACTCGGCGACGGACTCCGGCGCCATCACCTTGCCGGCTTCGAAGACGTCGGACGTCTCGAGCCAGTCGACGCTCCCGTCCTTTCGAGCGATGAAGCCGTCGAGACTCGCGGCCATGTGGATCGTGACTCGGGAATCAGCGCTCGACATTGTCTCGCTCCGAGGTGGAGTGCGTGGGCCGGCAACACTGCGCGGGCTCGGTGCTGGAGCGAGGTCACCTGACGGACCGCGCATGGGCTGCGGCGCGACTCAGAACATTCGGAAGCATACGCTTCCTTTGGGAGCCGGCGCCGACGGCTTCATGCGCTTGTCAGGCCGCGCCTTGCCTGAATCCTAGGCGCGCACTTCCTTCGTTGCTGTTTTCACCTGGGCCAGAAGCTCGGGGCTGATCTCCTTGACTCCATGCGCCTGCGCCGCGTGCGCGGCTACCTGTCGCAAGAGGTCCTGCTCGGTTGGTGCCTTCGCGACGAAGTTGCACCCCTTGACGATGTCGTCACATGCGAACTGTTTGGCCATAGTGAGATCCTCCTGGTGAATGGCGGTGCTGCGCGGTCTGACGCCCCAGTGAAGCCGCGGGCACATCCCATATAATGCGACCGCAGCGAGCTTCCGCAACTCGCCCGACGGCTTCAACGCTCGCTGAATGGCCGCCCCGCGATGCCGACCCGAGTCAACCCGTTCGCGGAAATGGCATGAGTTTCCAGCTCTGCTTCGCGCGGTCTCCCCGCCGCGTATTCCGCTCCCCGTGTTCTCCGCGCGCCTACGCGGCCGGAGCGGGCGCCGGCGTGAGCCCGTGGCGGCGCATGATCTCGGCCATCCGGGCGCGGTCGGGCGGCCCGCCGGCCGCCGCTTCGATCACCGCGGCGGACTCCCGGAAATACGCTGGGCCGATCGCCGCCGGCGTGATCACACACAGCGCCTTCACGTCCCGGCTGCCGCCGTTGTCGAACCGGTGCACGGCGCCCCGGGGAATACAGAGTGCCTGGCCCGGCCCGACGTCGATCCGCACGCCGTCCACCGTCCAGGTCAGCACGCCGTCGAGTCCGTAGATCGTTTCCTCATAGTGATCGTGGCTGTGCGCCGGGGCGGCCAGCCGCCCGGCGCCGGGCACGGTGAGCTCGAAGGCCGCGATGCTGCCGCTCGAGTCGTCGCCGGCGACCAGGAACCGGACCGCGAGCGGCCCGAGGCGGATGGTCTCGTCGGCGGGGTTGACGTGCGGGGCGCCGGGCTGCGGGGTCATGGGGTGTCTCCTCTTGATAAATGGTGTTTACTATCGTAAAATAGTAAATGCCATTTACTGTAACGTCAACGCCCCCGGACCGGACCACCGACATGCTCATCGGTGCCCTGCTGCGCGTGCCGGCGCAGGCGGTCCAGCGCCGTCTCATCCGGGAGCTCAATGCCGCCGGGTTCGCCGCGCTCCGCCTGCCGCACATGGCGGTGCTGCAGTACCCCGGACCAGAAGGGGTACGCCCCGGCACCCTCGCCGAGCGCGCGGGCATGAGCAAGCAGGCCATGAACCAGCTGCTGCGCAGTCTCGAGGCGCAGGGCTACATCGCGCGGAGCGATGCACCCGATGAAGGCCGCGCGCGCCTCATCCGGTTCACCAAACGCGGGCGAGCCGCCTACGCGAAGATCCACGATATCCTGCGCGAGATCGAGCGCGAATGGCGTGCCGAACTCGGGGCCAAACGGTTCGCCGAGCTCAAGACGCTGCTGGTGCGCGTCTGGGAGAGCCCCTTGACCCGCTGAGCCGGCAAAGGCACGGTGTCAACCGGCACGGGCTGCCGCCACCAGCGCATACCGCGCCGGTGGCAGCGAGCCGCCTCAACGATCGGCGTACACGAACGTCTCGCCCGACGTCGTGAACGCCACCACCTGATACGGTACCTCCGATGTTCCCTCGAGCCCCGGGGCTCCCGGAGGCATCCCGGCCACCGCCAGTCCCCTGATCGAGGGTAGCTCCCTGCGCGCCCGGTTGATCACATCGGCCGGCACATGGCCCTCTATGATGTAGTTCCCAACGAGCGCGGTGTGGCACGACCACAGCGCTCTGGGCACACCGAGCTGTCGCTTGAACGTCTCGAGATCCTCCACGTTCCCGGTCATCACGCGAAAGCCGTTCAGCTCAAGGTGGGCGATCCAGCCGTTGCAACAGCCGTTGTGCACGTTGCTGTAGACGTATGCCGTGATCGGGTCGGGGCTGAGGCGCGCGGGAGGAGCTGAAGCCCACAGCCGCTCCGTGGCCACGGTGCCGAGCGCTGCGCCGCCGGCAATACCGGCCAACGTGCCGAGCCACGTCCGCCGCGTGATTGGCCGCTCGCTGTCCGCCACGCAGGCGCCGACGTGCGGGCCGGCAAACGATTCGCGACTCCCGTGCTGGTTCTGATTGCGCATGAGAACACCTCCCTGGCTTGTTCGGCCGGATCCGGTGGCGACCCCCACCATCCCCAAACGCTCAACCACCGCGGGAACCGCGTTGCCGGCAGGTCGCACCGCCGCGCCGATGTGCTTTCAGGTCAAATGTGCGCGCGTCCATCCCGCCTGGGAGTCGGGGAGAGTACCTGGTTGTGTGCGGTGAAAGCCGACGCCCGCACCCGGCGAAAGTCGCTCGCCACGCCAGCGGCCGCGACGGGACTCGGCGCGCGAGCGCGCAATCCGGAATGACGCGACCTCCAGTTGCGTTCGATGAAAAGGGCGGCATGCATTGTGCCGCCCACCGATCTGAGTATCTCAGCCCTGAAGAGAGCTGATGCCGCTGAAGACTTCTGGTTCACCGCGACGGTGAACGCAGCACCGGCCGCTACGGGCGCATCGCTCCGCCAGGAGGCGCAGAAAACGTGTTGAACGCCTGATGCCAGCCTATACCTATCTCATTGTAGGTGGCGGGATGACCGCCGCTGCCGCCATCTCGGGTATCCGCGAGGTGGACCGCTAGGGCAGCATTGGTCTGATCGGTTCTGAATCGCACCAGCCCTACCGGCGCCCGCCTCTCTCCAAGACGCTCTGGAAGGGCGATCCGCTGGACAGCATCTGGCTGAGCACAGAGAGCCAGGGGGTGAGCGCTCACATGGGCCGGACGGTGCAAGGTCTCGATGCACGGACCAGGCAGATCACTGACGACTAGGGCACTTCGTACACGTACCGGAAGCTGCTGCTGGCCACAGGTTGTACACCACGCCGGTTGCCCATTGGGGACGGGCAGATCGTCTACTTCCGCACCGTTGACGACTATCAGCGTTTGCGCGGCCTGACAGGTGAAGCGGAGCGCATCGCCATCATTGGTGGCGGGTTCATTGGCTCGGAACTGGCCGCGTCCCTCGCGAGCATGGGAACGCAGGTCGTGCTGATCTTTCCGGAGCAGGGCATCGGCAGCCGGATGTATCCACCCGAGCTGGCGACGTTTCTGAACGACTTCTATCGGGAGAAAGGCGTCGAACTGCTGGCCGCCTCGACGGTGACTGCCTGCGAAATGCGCGGCGGGAGGACTGTGCTGAAGATTCACGGTGACGCGTCAGCTGGCGGGCGAGAAACGGAGATAACGGTGGACGGGGTGGTGGCAGGGATTGGTACCAGGCCCAACGTCGCACTGGCGGAGTCAGCGGGCCTCGTGGTGAACGACGGCATTCGCGTTGATGCGGGTTTGCGCACCAGCGACCCGAGCATTTATGCCGCCGGCGATGTGGCCAGCATTCATGACACCTCCCTGAACGAGTGGCGCCGCGTTGAACACGAGGACAACGCCAACATGATGGGGGGGCACGCGGGCGTGTCCATGGCCGGCCACACAGTGTTTTACGATCATCTGCCGTTCTTCTACTCCGACATTTTCGAGCTGGGATACGAGGCTGTCGGCGAGGTGAACTCACGGTTGCAGATGGTGGCGGACTGGGTTGTGCCGTGTCGCGAAGGGGTCATTTACTACCTGCGCGACAGCCAGGTGCGCGGCGTGCTGCTCTGGAACATCTATGGGCAGGTGGATGCCGCTCGCCGATTGATCGCCTCCGGCGAAGTACTTCAACCCGAAGACCTCAGAGGCCGCTTGCCGGCCTGAACGGAGACAGCATGGTGGCGCCGTGCCGGGAACGAGTCGCACGGGCGACGATTCGGCAATCGGCAACAGCAATCTGTATGGGAAAGGTATGGATCATGCGGCGCTGGGCAGCGTCCAATCCAACGCAGGATCCTTCATGGACACCGTAACCACACACAGCACCAGCCGTCCACGTGCGGCGCAGCGTTCGGTGGCGACTTTGCACGAGATCGCCACGCAGCTTCGTATTGATTCCGTGCAGGCAACCACCGCCGCCGGAAGCGGTCACCCGACGAGCTGCGCATCTGCCGCGGAGATCATGGCGGTGCTGTTCTTCGACATCATGCGCTCATCGCGGCGGCGCGCGCATGTGGCGGCGTGGTGATCACGGTGGAAGATCACTACGCGCATGGCGGCATCGGCGACGCGGTGCTGGCGGCACTGGCGGAAGATCGCTGCGTTGTACACAAGCTGGCCGTGCGCGAGATTCCACACAGTGGAAAGCCGAGGGACCTGCTCGACCGCCATGGGCTCTCTGCGCGTCACATCGTCGCGGCGGTCCGATCCGCGCTCGCCTGAGCGGCCGAGGGACAGCCGGCCGTCCCTCGGCCACCGGCGTTGTCACGTATTTCCGTACAGCCTGACACTATCGGTGTGGCCGCGTCATTTCGGGGCGCCGAACTGGAGCCCCACATAGACGCTCCTCCCCGCGGAAGGCGAGTAGTACCTGCTGCCCACCGCATTCACCGACACGGTTGCATTGTAGATCTCGTCGAACAGGTTGTCCATCCCTACGAATGGACGCGCGGCGACGCGGCCCAGCTGCCTGTCGAGCGAGAAGCGCACGCCAACCACCGTGAAAGCCCAGTTGGACGCGCTGTTCGCATCGTCCACCGGGTATGAATCCACCCAACGCGCGGTGAGCGTGGAGGTGAGCCCCCATGGTGCACTGTGGGTGACCTGCGCGAACACGCTGTTTGGCGAGATCCCCGGCTCGCGGTTGCCGGAGAAGTCCTGACCGTTGCTGACGTAGTCGTCGTACACGAAGTGCTGATACGTGTAGCTGAGGCGCGTGCTCAGCTCCGGGGTGGGACGCCAACCGAGCGCCAGCTCGATGCCGCGGCGCGAAGATTCACCGGCGTTCTCGTAGAACACCTGCTCACCCACTCCCTGGTGCGGCACCAGTGCATCCTTCACGCGGGATGTGTAGACGCTGAGGCTGTAGTCCAGCCGTGGGCCCGCGAGAAGTCCGCGCATGCCCACCTCGTAGCTGTGGAGGTACTCGGGACCCAGCGACTGATTGAAGCCGCCCCCTCCGTCGGGACGGTTGGAGAGCTGTTGCATTCTGGGCGTCTGGTACGCCTCCGCGTAGTTGGCATAGACGTTCAATTCAGGTCGCGGCGAGTAGTTGAGACCCACCATGGGACTCGCCGCTGAGAGATCCCGTGTGCCGGATTGGTCGCCGTCGGAGAGGAACAGATCGGTCGCCTTGAAGTGATAGTTGTCGTAGCGCACACCCGCGGTTGCCGCCAGCTGTGGGGTGAGATCGAGAGTAGCCTGCGCGAAGGGAGCGAGCGAGACCACCCGCTCGATCTGACTGATCTGGAGCGCTCCCTCCTGCGCCCGTCCACCGGGCGATGCAATTCCGTCGTTCGCGAACTCGTGCCGGTTGTCGCGTTGATACGAGAGATCGACTCCCGCGGTGAGCTCCAGCGGAAGCGAGCCCACGAGCGCGGAGTGCTGGTACGCGGAACGCACGCCGCCTGCCCGCCTGGTCAGGTCGATGATCCTGGACGGGATCGGATTCCAGCTGCTGCGCCACTCCCCCCACGCGTTGATGCGAAGCACACGGCCCGGGTCGAATGAGTGTTCCAGTTGAAGGCCCCCCTGTCCCTGCCTCGACGTCTTGCCCCACCCCTGGTCGATCGCGGCCTGTCTGACGCTGGTAGGATCATTCATCGCGAGGTCGCGCGTGAGCGTGCTCGGGTTCTCGGCGAAGGGCATGTCATTCAGGTTGAAGACCACGCCGAAGGTGGTGCGATCGGAGAGCTGGGAGCGCGTGACCACGTTCAGCCGCCGGATATCGGCGCTGCCGTACTGGCGAAAGCCGTCGGTCTGCATGCGATTGGCATTCACCAGATAATTGAAGCTGCCGGAGGAGCCCTCGAACTTGAGTTGCTGCCGGTTGTAGCCGTTGGAGCCGAACTGGATTGCGGGTTGCACGAGGACCGGCGTATTCGCCGGGAACTGCGTGGTGATACTCACGACTCCACCGCCGGAGTTGCCGTAGAGTACCGAGCTCGGACCGCGGATCACCTCGATACTCCCCGCGGAACCGGGGTCGATGTTATCCAGTTGCGTCGTGCCGTCAGCCATCGTGAGCGGCACGCCGTCCTGCAGGACTTGCACGCCTGGCAGAGCACCGCGGATGCTCAGATTGAGTCCGCTGAAGAGCGCGTAGTTGTCGCCGTTCTCGGCCATCACGCCGGGAATTCCCTCGAGTGCTTCTTCAAGGCCGGCTTCCCGCCGTCCTTGCTGGATCTCGTGGATACCGATTTCGCTGACCGCTTGCGGAATGTGCGAGAGACGCTGTCGGGTACGCGTGCCTTCCACCAGTACGGGCTGGAGTCGCTGCGGTGCGCGGGCGGTATCACCATGCACGGTGGTATCGGCCCGCGAGGTAGAAGTATCTGGCACCTGGGCCGCGAGAGCACTGGCAGCGCCCAGGGCCGCCAGCAGTGATGCGAATACGAAGCTATGAGACATGATTTCCTGCGACGATGGGCGAAGTGCCCGCGTTGCGCCGGCGCGAAAAAAGGAAGTCCTGGCGACCCCGATACACCACTCGCCATATCGAGCCCGAGCCGTCGTCCGACACCAGCAGCGAGCCGTCGGACGCGACAGCCACACCTACGGGCCGTCCCCACACATCGCCTGCGGGAGTAAGGAAGCCCGTCAGAAAATCCTCATAGACGCCGCTCGCCTTGCCGTTCTTCAGCGGCACCCGCACCACCTCGTAGCCCGAACGGATGGAGCGGTTCCACGATCCGTGCTGCGCGGCGAAGATGTCGCCCTGATATTCCGCCGGGAATTGCTTCCCCTCGTAAAACGTCATCTGCAACGATGCCGAATGCGGCTGGAGCAGCACGTCAGGAACGATCACGGTTGCCCGCAGGTCCGGCCGCTTGCCTGCGTGCCGCGGATCGGGGTTGCCGCCGAGGTAGTAGAGGGGCCAGCCGTAGTAGCCATCCTCCTGGACGTGTGTGATGTAGTCGGGAACGAGATTGTCTCCCAACCCGTCACGCTCATTCACCGAGCACCAGAGCTGTCCCGTCGCGGGATTGACCGCGATCCCGGACGGATTGCGGATCCCCGACGCGTAGACTTTGACGAACGTGCCTTCGGGCGTAAACTCGAGAATGTTGGCCCGATGCGTCTCGGTGGGGTGATCCGCCGGATCATCGTCGTTCGATGCCGAGCCCACCGCAACGAAGAGCCGCTTCCCATCGGCCGACAGCGCAAGATCGCGTGTCCAGTGTCCGTGGTCCGGCGGAAGCGCGCCCGCATTGACCGCGCGGTCGTATTGCCTGAAGGCAATCACATCGCGCCGGCGGCTTGATGGCAGCGATGCGATCACCGTATCGGGCACGCCGGTGGCGACGAGATCGCCGTTCCGGTAGGCGTAGCGCACGACGGCATCGGTGTTGGCGACATAGAGCCAGTGCGGCTGGTCGCCCGCCGGATAGAACAACATGCCATACGCTTCGTTGAAGCCGGTGGCGAAGACCGAACTCTCGCGCGGCGTGCCGCCCCGCGTAATGCCCCGGAACACCCGGATCCGGCCAGCCTGGGTTTCCATCACGAACACATCGCCATTGGGTGCGACCTTGATTTCGCGCGGCTGGCTCAATCCGTTCGCGAACAGCCCGACGGCAAACCCCTGTGGTGCTCTGGGAAGCACTCCCTCCGGCCTGGGAACGATGCGCGAGCGCGTCGAGACGGACTGCGTTTCATAGGGCGCCGGCAGGTCAGCGACCGTAAGCCGGCGGAACGTGCCGGGCTCGATGCCGCCGGACGTCACGAAGGCGGCCTCACCGGTCAATACGGGAACAGGATCCACCCCACTCGGCACCATACGCGCGCTATGCGTGCAGCCGAGCGCGATGCCAGCCACGCTCAGCAACCAGGTCGTTCTCATGACGAATTTCCTCAATGGGATCGGATGTATCGCGTCGTCTGCCCGCTCATCGCACACGCGGCGAATCGCCGACCCGGAACTTTCCAGGAGGGCGCGGACGATGCAGCCACCGGGTGACGTCGCCTGCACTGCTTCCATGCACCGACCATGCCCTCGGGTCGGCGGCCACGAGCATTGCTGCAACACCAATTGCGGTAGTGTGTTATTCCCGCCGGCTTCGCAATTTGCCGCGCGGCTGAACTGGTGGGGCGTGGGTCAAATGAGCCGGACGGGTGAAATGACCCAGCTGGCTGGGCGCGAGCGGGACCGACCCCCGCTATTTCGCGCTGCTGTCCGGTGCGCCCGTCGCCACAGCCGTGGAGTAGGTCGGGGTCGTGGCGTACTTGCTGGGAACCCGCCACATACTCGCGCCGTACCATGCCGCCCACGCCACGATCGCGAGCGTCATCACCCACACCCACACCGGGATCGAGGAGTGCGTCTCGGCGCGCTGCGGTTCGAACGGCTCTTCCGCGCTGAACGCATTGACACCGAACTCGATCACGCCATGGCGCACCGTGTTGGGCACCAGCCCCGTCACCGTGACGCCCGGCCCGTTGCGCACCTTGAACGGGACCTCGTGCACCGAGACCCTGCCGGTCCGGTCGGTTGCCCGCACGGTCAAGCGATGCGGGCCGTCGGCCAGGGTGCTCGTATCGAGCGTGACCGACGTCGGCAGCTCCTGCTCGACGAATGGCTGATCGCTTCCGTCGAGAAAGACCTGGACTTGGGCGCTCGCCGGCGCGACAACGTCTTCGTCAGTCATCGTCGAGCACCTGGTATTTGGGGTGTCGCCGGTCGCGTTCGCCGGGACGAACCAGCATCCACGTCGCCGCCACAAAGCACCCGATGGTGATCGCGCCGGCGAGTGCGATGATGATGATGTTGCCCAGCCAGTGAGCCGAGAAACTCTGCATCAGGCTGCCCTCAATGCGCCGGCTTGGCGCGCTCGGCGGCAACCTGCGCCGCTGTCGCGAGCGGCGCGTTGTTGCCCCAGGACGTGCGCTCGTGGCCGATGATGTCGGCAATCTCATCGTCCCGCAACTGCGCCGCGAAGGCTGGCATCTGACCGGGATACGCAACGCCGCCAATCGTCTTCCCCTCCAGGCCGTGCAGAATGATGGAAATCTGCTCGGTCGGATCGGCGGCGGTTTCTACCGGATCCCCCTTCAACGGCGGGAACACGCTGGGAATGCCTTCGCCGCTCGCTTGATGGCACGACTGGCAATTGGCGGCGAACAACCTCGCACCGGCGGCGGCGTTGAACGTCCCCTTCCCCGACGGCGTCGCCGATGACGTCGCCGCGGCCGCGGCGGCCG
>JBOHTE010000588.1:0-1391 GCA_050733555.1 Gemmatimonadaceae bacterium
TCATAGCCTGCGGTGGAGACGAGCCCGTTGGGTGCCACCATGCGGGTCACCAGCGCCGGCCAGCGCGCATCTCCCCGGGTAAGCGTGGTCACCTGGCCGATCGCATTCTCGACTTTCCGCGGCGCGCCAAAGCGATCCACCCAGAACTTGGTGATCGTCGTGTCGGTGCGCGGACCGTTGACGAGCGTGTAGTCCTGGGCGGTATCCACCGCGGTGCTGCCCGGGAGCCCACGACTCTCCGACGCCGTGTAGTGCGTCACGATCGCGGGCGTGGGTGCATCCATGGATTCGGTTACCGCGCTGATCTTGCTCCCGGCGTCGAACGCAAACGTCACCAGCTTGCCGAGTGCATCGGTGCGGGTCAGGACCCGATGGCTCCTGGCTGGATCGTACCCCAGGGTGATGACGCTGCTGTCCGGGTCGGTGATGCGCTGAATGTCGCCGGATGCCTGCGCACCAACGGTCACGACGCGGGTCATGCCATTCACTGGGGGTGCCGTCACACTCGACAGGCGGCGGTTGCCGCAGGGCGGCGTGCCGAAGGTCGTGTAGGTGAACGAATACGCGAGCCCGCCCACGGGCGTGGTGATCGTACTCACCTGCGCACACGTCGCATCGTAGGCGAAGGTCGTCGTATGCCCCAGGCGGTTGATGGTGGAGATGTGCCGGCCGGCAGTGTTGAAGTGCACCGAAAGACCGTTGGGCAGATGCTGTACGTACTCGGTTCCCACGAGTTCGAGCAGGTCTCGGCGAGTGACCTGCGGGGCACTCCAGAGCGTGCTGCTGCCGGCAACGGGTGTGTATAGACGCGTGCTGCCGTCTCCTCCCACGAAGAGAAAGCTGTTGCCCGACTCGGGAATGAGCTGGTCGAGCCCGGCCAGCCACCATCCGGCACCGAAGGGACTCTGCGAGCGATTCACCACGATGAGCTGCCCGGTGATCGTCGCCCAGGTAGTGCGAACACCGCCGGTCACGGCCACGATTTGCAGGGAGTACGGATAGAGCCCCGTGGAATCCGTGAGCGCATCGTAGCCCAGCGTGATTTTGCGTGCGTTGCCTGCGGCACCCCACTGGCTTCCGGCCCACGTGCCCGAGTCGCGCGCGACGCCGTTGACCAGGAGCGTGGCAATGACGGACGTGGGCAGCGCCTGCCCCGTTGGCGCAGTCGCCACAGCGCTCACCAGCGGAAAGGGGTGCGCCTGCTGGCTATCGTAGAGCAGCGCCGGGGCGCGCGTCTGTTGAAGCGACTGGATGGCCGGGAGCCCGTGCACCAGACGAAGGTCGCCGCATTCGGACGCTGCCGCGACACTCAGCTAAAAGGTCAGACAGAGCGAACGCTCAACTCCTGGGCCCAAGGTGGCCGGATTCTGGAGCGCGGCGTCAAGGTAGGT
>JBOHTE010000589.1:0-8488 GCA_050733555.1 Gemmatimonadaceae bacterium
GGCGGAACCAGGGTGTTCCCGCCCTCCGTGAACGAAACCAGGGCCCACCCGCCCTGCACTTCCTGCGGCGTGATGTTGGGCGCGGTGGAGTTCTTGTCGCTGCCACAGGCGCTCGCCAGGAGCGCAACGGCCACGAGAAAGACCGACGGGCGGACTACGCTACGGAGTATCGGCATGGACAACGCCTCCCTTGCAGGTGTCGTGAAAACGGCCAGCAGTCGCATGTCGCGCGGCTAGCACGATATGCCACGCGCAAGGCGCGCGCCATAGCCCGCCGTTCAGAACGTCATTTGCGTCTCCACCAGCACGAGCCGACCCATCAACGGCGCACCCAGGAACTCACGATGCAGATGGTCGAGCACGTTTTGCGTGCTGAGCGACACGATCATGTGCTCCGGCTGAAAGCGGTATGCGAGACCGAGATCGGCCGTCGTGTAGCCATCCACCTGGCCCGCGTACGAGCCCGACTGCATCGGGAAGCCCGCGACATAGCGGCCGCGCAGCGCCGCCGTGAACCCGCTCGATTCGCTCCCGTAGCGCAGGCCGAGCGACGCCTTGTTGCGCGGCGCGTTCAACGCAATGTCCGCCAGTCCGCCGACTTCGCTCCGCGGGAACAGATCCTTGTTGGTCCAGGAGTATGTCCCCGTGAGGGTGAATCGGTCCGTGAGCGACGCCTGCAGTCCGACATCCGCGCCCCAGCGATCCAGCTTGCCGAAGTTGCGATAGGTGAGCAGGACATCGGGACTCCCCGCGAGCGATCCCTCCGGCGATACGGTGCCCACTGGAATGCCCGTCGCCCCGGTCGTGCCCGATACGCCGCCGATCGCGGCGGCGATGGCCTGCGCCGTGCCCGCGCGCTCCTGCTCGGTGCTTCCCGGCATGTACGGCTCCAGATAGCCCGCGAGCGAGGCCGCATCGAAGAAGACGTTCGGCGTCTCGATCGTGAGCGGACTCACGAAGTTCGTGCGGCGCTCCCAGTAGAAATCCGTCGTCAGTTGCACGCGATTCCCGAGCGCGCCCTTGTAGCCGAGCTCGATGGTGTTCGTGCCTTCATTCTTCAGGGCCGCGAGATCGTGCACGTCCTGCGGAAGCACCGTGTCGAATGCGCCGCTGGAGGGATCGAGCACGCGCAGCACCGTGCCGACCTGGCTCGCCGTGGGCGCCGGGATGCCCGAGAGGTCCACGCCGTTCTGCTGCATGATCTGTACGACGGCGGACCACATGAGCGTCGCGTCCGCTCTCAGCGCCTGCTTCGGATTCGTCGCGAAGAACGGTGACCGCATGTAGAGACCGCCCACACCGCCGCCGGCGTCGCGACGGAAGGGGAGTCCCGCGCCGGGCACACCGAGCGCGCGAATGTCAAAGGGAAGCGGTGACAGCCTCCCCTCAACGAGATCGAGAAAGAGATTCGTGGTGCTGGGCGAATCGAAGGAGTGATTCCAGGTGAGCCGCCAGCTCTGATCGGCCGACGGATGCCAGGTGAGCGCCGCGCGCGGCGAAAACGTCGCGCCCGCAACGCGACTGTTCCGGTCCACGCGGCCCGCCAGGCGGAAGTCGAACGTGCGGGACAGCCGCGTGTTCGAGAGCAGAAACGCCCCGATCTCGTCCATCGTGTCGTCGTTCTCGTTGCGACCATCGATGGTGCCGCCGGTGCGCGGTTCCGTGCGCTGCGCATCCACGCCGTACGACAGTACTTCCCGGCTTCCCCACTCCAGTCCGTGCTGCACCTGCGCCGCCAGCATGCGCGAATTGTCGACGATGGGATTCCCGGTGCGCAGCAGAAACGTGTTGCCGGCATTGCTCGTGTTCAGGAACGCCTGCGCGAAGAAGCGCCCGTCCCGATAGCGCGCCTGGTAGTAGTCGGACTGCCAGCCCTGCACCTGTCCGGCGCCCAATGGAGTGAGCTCGATGAGACTGCCAACGTTGGTGCGCCCCAGATCGACAGTGAGATCACCGGTTGGCGTGACCCGATAGTCTGCCCGAGCCTCCGCGGTCCAGCGGCGCTCCGCCTGATCGCGCGCGCCGATCCGCAGCGTGTCCGGATCGGCACCCGCCGCGATCGCAGCGGCGCGACTGGCCATTTCGGTGGGATCCGTCGCGCTCCAGTCCTGTCCCGCCATGTATTGCGCGGTGAGCTTGTAGCCGAGCCGGCGTCCGATCACACCGGCATGCCGGACGGCGGCCCGCCAGAGTCCCCGCGTGCCTCCGAGATCGTTGCCCGAGTGACCACCGCCGGACACGCTCAGCGTCGTGCCCGGCCAATCGAACGGCGACTTCGTGATCACCTGCATCACGCCCTGGGATGCGTTGGGGCCATAGATCGCCGACGCCGGCCCCAGCACCACTTCTATCCGTTCGACGTCCTCCGTGGGCGTGGGCACCACCCACGGCGATTCGAAGTGCAGCGATGGCAGAAAGGCGTCGCGGGAGTCGGTGAGCACGAGCATCGCGTTCGCGAAGACGTTGTTGAAGCCGCGCGCGACGGTGTTGGCCTGCATGAGCCCCGACGCCGCGTAATCCACGCCCGGTGTCCAGCGAAGCTGCGCGCTGGGTGTGAGCGTCGGGAACTCCTCGATGGTGGTGCTCGTGACGCGCTGCACGTCGGCGGGCACTTCGATCAGCGTGTCCCGGTTGCGCGTCGCGCTCACGACGATGGTGCCCAGTTCCATGGGCAGGGGCGCGAGTTCGAGCGACAGCTCCCCGGCGCCGGCCGTGTCGGACCGCACGCCGGACCGCCGCAGCGACGCGAAGCCCGCGCGCGTCGCGATCACGGTATAGCGTCGCCGCGCCAGGCCACGCAGCGTGAAACGCCCATCGGCGGCGCTGCGCGTCTCGGCCACCTCTGCTCCGCTGTCCGTGCGCGCCCTGACCCGCACGTCCACAAGCGGTGCATGCGTCTCGCTGTTGGTGACGCGGCCGCGAATGACGAGCGATTGTGCGCGCAGCGACGGCACGGCGCCCGCTACGGCAATGAGCACGCCGGCAAGCACGTGAGTGGCAGCAGGGCGGAACGTGATGTGGCCGAGGAAAAAGTGGGACAGCCCGGGCACGCTGACGCGGTGGGAACGGCCCGCGATCAGATCCTGCTTGCGTCGTGCTCCTACATTGTCCCGAAGTCACGCGGCAGGCAAGAGCGCCACTGGTGGCGCGGCCGCGGCACCCGCGCCCGCGGCACACGCGCCGCGCGTGCCACTGGCGACGCGATCAGGCCGCCGACTCCGACGCTGCCTTCGCGTGACGAACCGGGAGGGAGACGCCGCGGCCATCTGCGCTCCCCTCGCCCAGCAGCATGCCGATCTCCGCGACCGGTACCGGGCGCGCGAAGAGATAGCCCTGCCCCATCTGGCACCCCAGTTGATGCAGCCCGTCCCACTGCTGCTGCAGCTCGATGCCCTCGGCAATGGTCTGCAGACGCAGCGTCTCGCCCAGCGCAATGATGGCCCGCACGAGCGCCGGCTCCGCGCCGCTGCTCCCGATGTCATCCACGAATGCCTTGTCGATCTTCAGGATGTCGATCGGGAACCGCTGCAGATACCCGAGCGAGGAGTAGCCGGTGCCGAAATCGTCGATGGCGAGTCGCACGCCGAGCTCCTTGAGCGCGCGCAGCCGCTTGAGGATCGTCTCGTTCTCCTGCATGAGAACACTCTCGGTGATCTCGAGCACGAGATGGCGCGGATCCAGTCCGCTGTCCGCGAGCGCATCACGCACGTCGTCCACCACGCCTTCGTGCTGCAACTGGTATCCCGACACGTTCACCGTGAGAGTCAGCGGCCGATCCGCGCTGCAGCCGGCCTGCCAGAGCTGCGCCTGGCGACAGGCTTCCCGCACCACCCAGCGGCCCAGCGGCACGATGAGCCCGGTCTCTTCCGCGAGCGGAATGAACTGCAGGGGCGAGAGCGTGCCGCGTTCCGGATGCAGCCAGCGCACCAGTGCTTCGACGCCCGTCACCTCCCCCGTCTGCAGCTCGACGATGGGCTGATACAGCAGCGTGAACTCGCCGCCACGGTCCAGCGCCCGTCGCAATTCGCCCTGCAGCTCGAGGCGCTCCAGCGCCTTGCCGTGCATCTCCTCGGCGAAGTGCTCATAGCGCGACTTGCCGCCGGCCTTCGCCACGTACATCGCGACATCCGCATTGCGCAACAGGTCCGATCCCGTTCCCTCGCCGCAGGCCGTGGCAATGCCGATGCTGGCCGTCATGAACACCTCGCGGCCTTCGAGCTGAATCGGATGGCGGACGGCCGCAGCCACGCGCTCCGCCACCACCGTGGCCGCATCGTTGTCCGTGGAGTCCTCGATGAGCAACGCGAACTCGTCCCCGCCAAGGCGCGCCACGGTGTCCGAGTCGCGGACGCACGTGAGCAAGCGCTGCGACACCGTGACCAGCAGCCGGTCGCCGGCCAGATGGCCCAGACTGTCGTTGATCGTCTTGAAGCCGTCCAGGTCCACGAAGAGCACGGCGAGCATCTGATCGTGCCGGCGCACCATGGTGAGCGCGTGGCTCACGCGGTCCAGGAAGAGCACGCGGTTCGCCAGCCCGGTGAGCGGATCGTGGAAGGCCTGGTGCACGAGCTGCGCTTCGAGCGCCTTGCGCTCGTTGATGTTGCGCGCGTTGAGCACGATGCCGCGCACAGTGGGCTCGTGCAGCAGGTTCGTACCCACGATCTCGAGATGCAGCCAGTGGCCGTCGCGATGCCGTACCCGCCATTCCGCGGGCGCCGTGACTCCGGGCTGCGCCGAGGCCGAGGCGATGAGATGCGACGCCGCCGTGCCGCAGTCCTCATCCAGAAAGCTGTCGAGCGACTTGCCCGTCATCGCGTCGGGCGCGTAGCCAAGAATCTGCTCCACGGATGGACTCATGTACGTGATGACTGCGGCGCCATTCACGATCATGATCACGTCCGATGAATGCTGCACGAGCGCGCGGAAACGCGCCTCGACCTGGCGCGTGGCGCGTTCCGAGATCAGCTCCGCGTTTTCCTGGACGGCGGCCACCTGGCGGAACACGAGGATCAGCATGGCGCCGAGCGTGCCGACGGAAAGCACCGCCAGCGGTTCCGACCACTGGCGATGCGCCACGAAGAGCACGAGCACACAGTCCATCAGGATCGCGGCGTACGGCAGCGGGCTGAACGGCTGCGTGGTGGGTGCCGTCGCATTGTCGGCGGCCACCAGCGCCTCGCGCGGCCACTCGAACCGTGACAGCGCCAGGATCAGCGTGCAGTACGCCACCAGATACGTGAGGTCGGTCCAGTTCAGACCGGCCCATCCGAGCTTGAGCACGACGAGATCATTGGCCAGATCGCACAGGCAGTAGATGACAAAGCCGGCCACCAGGATGGCGCGCGAACCGCCGCGACTCTCCCGCGGACGGCGCAGCAGAAACGTCGTGAGTCCAAGCAACACGAGCAGGTCGCCCAGCGGATAGGCCAGCGCGATCGCGCTGGCCATGGGCGTGAGCTGCTCCGTGACCACGGTGGGCCGGACGACCATGTACCAGATGGCGAGGCCGCTGGCCAGCAGCACGACCGCCGCATCGAACATGAATTTCCGGTGCTCGTGCTGTTCACGCCGCGCGAGCGGAAACGCGAGCAGCCCCAGCAGAATCAACGGATAGAACGGGAAGTAGAAGATGTTGGTCCAGCTCGCCCCCGGATCGCCGTTCAGCACCATGCCCAGGTAGAACGACACCGCGTTGCCGGCGAGCACACAGGCAAAGGCGGCCGTCATGAGCTGCAGCGCACGCCGCGTCCGCGCATCCACTCCGGACCGCCGCGACGCACGCCACGCCAGCACCGCCGTGGCCAGATTGAGCGGGAGGAAGAGCAGATGCGCGATGATGCGGCCGATCAGATCCGCACCGCCACCGCTGCCCCGATATCCGATGTACGCCATGGCGTAGAGCACCGCGAGCATGGGTATCGCGTTGCTTCCATCGGACCACCATGGACGCGCCGAAGCGGTCTCCGGGGGCGGGGAGGCGTCTGGTTCCATACCAGTAGGACGCCGTGCAGGCCTGCGGGTTACATCCGGCGGCCCCCCGGGAGGCCCCTCGCAAACGGGTCTCCGGGGGTCTTCAGGCGGTCACGTCGCGCCGCTCTCGCGCGCTCCGGTGCGCCCCACCAGAATCGTGATGTTGTCACGGCCGCCGCCGTCCAGCGCGTCCTGCAGCAGCGCCTCACACGCCTGCTTCGCCGACGTCATGGCGAGCAACCGCTCGCGAATGCGCTCGTCCGACACGTGTCGAGTGAGTCCGTCGCTGCACAACAGACCCACGTTCCCCCATTCCTGATCCATGCGCGTGACAATGGGCGCCGTCTGTTCGCCGCCAATGGCGCTCGACAGCGTGTGCGCCCAGGGCGTCCGCGATGCGTCATCCTTGGCCAAAACGCCCAGGTCCACCAGCTCCTGCGCCATGGTCTGGTCGCGCGAGATCTGTCTGAGCTCGCCCCGGTGGAGCAGATAGCAGCGGCTGTCGCCCACCTGAAGCAGATACGCGCGAGGCCACACACCCAGCCAGAGCGTGAGTGTCGTCGCCATGCCGCGACTGTCGGGATCGGTTTCCGCGCGCTGGAGCAGGTGCGCGTGGCTGGCCATGGCCGCTTCGCGCAGCGCGTTCACGAATACCTCGTCATCCTTCGTGTCCGCAGCATAGAAGCACGCCGTACAATGATTGACGTATTCCATGATGGCTTCGAGCGCGAGGCGGCTTGCCTCCTCACCCATCGCACCGCCGCCCACGCCGTCGGCCACCATGGCGAGAAAGGCCAGCCGCTCCGGACCCCTGGTCAACGGCTCGGTGTCGGGCAGGCTGGTGAGGTGCACGGTGATCTGCTTGCGCAGCGAACAGATGAGAAAGTGATCTTCGTTCGTCTGCCGGACCTTTCCAGGATGCGTGAGCCCGTACACGTCAATTTCCTGATCGTCGGGCTTTCGCGAGGACGTCGACGCAAGCGCCGGATGTTCGGCTGTCGTCATGGCAGGCCTCCGCAGGCCGGAGTTCAACGGCCCAACATACGGCCGGGGCCGCAACGGCGCCACGATCACGTGCGTCCCCGATCGCGTCGCGCCGTGGCCCGCGTGCCGCCGGCAGATCGGGTCCACTGGCGCTGCCCGGAGAATCTGCGTAGAAATTCTCCGACCCTCTGCCAGTCTCCCAAACCCCAAGAGTGTACCCCAATGCATGTGCGTTTCGCGACAGTGCTGCTCGCCACCTCGCTGTTCGCGCTTCCCGCCGCCGCGTCATCACAGCAGACAGCGCGATTCGCCGATCTCGACCAGGCCCTGCAGTCCTCCAGCGTGCTCTCCGGCCGCTCGGGTCCGCGCGACGTGAACTGGATCGACGGCGGCAATCGCTTCTCGTATATCGAAACCGATTCCCAGTCGCATCGACAGGTGATCCGCCGCTTCGATCCCGCCACGGGCAGGGACTCCCTGCTCTTCAGCGCCGCCGGCCTCACCTTTCCCGATACCAGCGCACCGTTCGCGTACGACTCCTTCCAGTGGGCCAGGGACTCGAAGCATCTGGTCTTCCAGACCGGATTCAAGCGATTGTATCGCCGCTCGGGGACGTCGAGCTACTACGTGTACACGCTCGGCGATCACTCGCTGCAGCTCGCGGCCCGCAACGCGCGCACCGCGGAGCTGTCGCCTAGTGGCGCCATGCTCGGCTATGAACGCGACGGTGACATGTTCGTGTACGATCTCGCGGGCAAGCGCGAGACGCGTCTCACGCACGACGCCACGCCAACGCTCTTCAACGGACACTTCGACTGGGTGTACGAGGAGGAGTTCGGCATGGCGCAGGCGTGGAACTGGTCGCCCGACAGCCGCTACATCGCGTATTGGCAGTTGAACGAGGCCGCCGAACCGATAGTTCAGCTCAGCAACTTTTCCGGCGCGCACCCGGCGTATGACTCGCTGCGCATTCCGCAGCCGGGCGACTCCAACGCCACGGTGCGCGTGGGCGTGGTGAACGTGCACACCGGACACCAGACCTGGCTCGACACCGGCGAGCACGGGGATTTCTACCTCCCGCGCATCTACTGGACGAGCCGCCCCGATTCCCTCGCCGTGGTCACGCTCAATCGCAAGCAGAACGAGATGAAGCTGTACTTCTTCGATGTGAACACCGGCGGCCGCCGTCTCGTGCTGACGCAGACGTCGGACACGTGGATTGACGTCTACGATTTCTACGCCGGCGTGCAGGACATGCTCACCTTTCCTGCCGGGTCGCACGAATTCCTGTGGATCTCGGATCGCGACGGCTGGCAGCACATCTACCGCTATGACTATTCCGGGCGGCTCATCCAGCAGGTGACGCACGGCAAGTGGAGCGTCACCCGCGTCGAGGGCATCGACACGAAACAGGGCATCATCTACTACAGCTCCACCCAGGCCTCACCGTTGCAGCGACAGCTCTACTCGATTCACTTCGACGGCACGAAGCAGAAGCAGCTCACGACCACCGCGGGCGCGCACGACATCGACA
>JBOHTE010000590.1:0-32548 GCA_050733555.1 Gemmatimonadaceae bacterium
CCTCGATACCTCAGCGGACTCCGGGTCGCGGAGTGATGGTAGCGAGCACCGTGAACGGACCGTCCGTCGCGCGCATGCCATGCAGCTCGTTGGGCTCGAACGTGACGAGCGTACCGGTGTGCACCGCGCGCGCTCCATCCGGACTGAGGAACAGGCCCTCACCATGAATGGCGAGGAGCATCACGGTGGACGGGCTCGTGTGCCGCGACACTTCTTCGCCGGGCGCCAAACAGAACACCACCACACGGGCGTCCGCTGAATCGAGAACGATGGCCGTGGCCGGCCGCCCCGGTCGCACCGCGGCCGCGCCTGCGGCGATCGCGTGCGGATCATGTACTGTCATTCGTCCTCCTTTACGGCGGGGCTCCGGGCAGTGCGTGCGGTGCCGCCGACGAGATACTCGATTACGTCGCCCGCGGTGTAGCTCGTGCGAGCGCCCAGGAAAGCACCAATGGCGGCAAGATCATCGCCGCTGGTGAGCAGCGGCGGCTCCTCCACGCCAGCATCGCGCACCTGCGCGTGGCCGATGTTGGCGGCGAGTGCGTTGCAGAGACACTGGCGGCCTTCGGTATCTTCGAGCGCGCCGCCCTTCGCCACATAGTCCTCGACAGGTTCTGCGGGACAGCGGAAGCCGATTCGACCATCCTCACGGCGGTAGGGCGTTCGCAGGTAGCCGAGATCGCACATGCGCGTGCGCGATGCCCGCGCCGCATCGCTTCCCGGCCAGCGCACAACCTTGAACGGGTACCCCGTTGGCGACGCCCGTGGATCGGTGAAGACATCCGCCTCGCCGCGTGCCGCGTGATCGAGCACCGTGCGCTTGAGTGTGTCGGTGAGACCGGACTCCTCGCACCAGGCGAACAGGGTTCCCACCTGAATGCCCGTCGCGCCGGCATCGAGTGCCCGGCACAGTCCTTCAGGAGAGCCGGTGCCGCCCGCGAGCCAGAAGGGACGCTCGAGCTCCAACAGGCGGTCGAGGTCCACCAGATCGCGCTCGCCGTACCGCGGCTCGCCCCGTTCGTTCAACCGCAGCTCGCCGCGTGGAGGCGCGTTGTGGCCACCAGCCGTCGGACCTTCCACCACGAAGCCATCCACGCGACCGTTCGCCTTGCGGGCGAGCGTGGTGGCCAGCGAGTGTGCGGCCACGATCGCCAGGAATCGCGGACGGGTGAGCGGTGCGCTGTCATCCGCGCCATGCGCACGCGGATCGAAGGTCAGATATTCCATCTGACCAGATGGCAGTCCCTCCACGTCGAAGCGAATAGAGGCCGAGCGGTGCTCGGCGAACGCATCGAGCACGCCGGGAATCTCGCGCGGGATGCCGGCGCCCATCAGCACGTAGTCCACGCCGGCCAGCATGGCACCGTAGAGCGACGCCAGATTCGGAAGCTGGACCTTCGTCAGCAGATTGATGCCAACGGCACCCTCGTGTCCTTCCTTGGCGAGGTGCACTTCCACAAAGTTGGCCAGCATGGTGAGTTGCTGCCGTGCCACGCTTACCACCTGGCGGTACATCGGCGCGAGCCTATAGGGCGTGCCCGGCGTGCGTCCTCCGGCGATGAAGTAGCGGCGCAGCACGGTGGCGCTGACGTGCGGGATGGGAAACCTCGCCATGGCCCGGCGCACGTGTCCACCGGGATCGCCATCCTGCAGCCGACGCACGAGAATCGTGTCGAGGCAGGTACCGGACACCACACCGAGCTGGCCCTGGCGCGAGACCGCGCGGGCGAGTGTCCAGTTCGAGACGCCGACACCCATGCCACCTTGAATGATCATCGGCCAGGAGGCGGCCAACGCGGAAGTCATCGGGAGGGAGCCTGAGGAGAGAATGTCGCGCGACACGTCGCCGCGACGAACGGGTGTGAGAGTGTGGAAACTGCTCGAGCGCGCGCGACGGCGAGGTGACGGTTGTCACGAGCGGCGGGTTGTTCCAGGTGATGCGAAACAGTCCATCGCATGGCGCGCGATCGGCGCCGCCGCCTCTTGACTCTATACCTTGGTACAGGCCCCATCTTTGGATCGTCCGGGCCGCCTCAGCGCCTTACGCTGGCGTGATGCCCGACAGGAGAACTGACCATGGAATCGAGAACGGAATGCTGCGGCTGGTCCTCGTGGGGCGAACTCGCGGGCATGGGAAGGGGTGGTAGCCCCGCGAAATGGCCGGACACGCATGAGCAGTCGCGTGTGGTCATCGTCGGGGGCGGGACCGGCGATCGTTGCGCGACGTCAGCGTGCGCTGGCGCATCGCGAAACGCGCGCGTGGGACTCGACGAGGTGATCCGCATCGAGTTCGACGCCCATGTGCTGCATCTGCGCGATGGAACCGCGCTTCCCTACGACTGTCTCGTGTTCGCGGCCGAGTGCCCGTGAAGAATCTGAGCGGCAGCGCGTGAACATCCACACGAGTCGGCTGCTGCAGCGAGCGTACGTAGCCGAGCAGACGCTGGCGTGCGTGCTCGAGCGGCCCGCGGGCTTTGTGTTTGGCGCGGGGCAGTATGTGGACATCACGCTGCCGGAGCCGCGCTTCGACGACGCGTTGGGTTCCACGCGCAGCTTCTCGATGGCGAGCGCGCCGGGCGAGCGCGACCTGTTGATCGTCATGCGCATGCGCGACTCCGCATTCAAGCGATCTCTCGCCGGGATGCCGGTGGGTGCGCCACTGCTCGTGGACGGGCCGGCAGACGACCTCGCGCTCACGCTGGACGGCTCTCGACCCAGCGTATACCTCGCCGGCGGCGTGGGCGTTGCACCGTTCCTCGGAGCGATACGCCAGGCCGCATGTGGCGAGGGCAGGTTGTCGGCCACGCTGTTCTACTCCAACCGGCGCCCGGAAGATGCGGTGTATCTGCGCGAACTGTACACACTCGCCGCACCCGTCGACGGCTTCCAGTTCATCCCGACCATGACGCGCATGTCAACGTCGAGCCGCAGGTGGAGCGGCGAGACCGAGCGAATGGCTGTACCAATGCTCGCTCGGTACCTGCCGTCACTCGTCGGTCCCCGGTACTATCTGTCGGGGTCCACCACGTTCATTTCCGGCATGTGTCAGGCCATCGAGCGCGCCGGCGTAGCAGGCGCGGATATTCGCATAGAGATGTATGCGGGGTACTGAGTTCCCCATCAGCGCGGCGGCAGACCCGCGAATGCCGTCCGTCAGAGCGATCACCTGCCCATGCTCGGTGATGAAGGCCGGCTTGTCGACACGGTGCGCATTCACACGAACGTGCCCGTGCACGATCAGTTGCCGTGCAGCCGGGATCGTCGGGGCGAGACCCAGCCGAAAGACCACGTTGTCCAGGCGCCGCTCGAGCGACACCAGCATGAGCGTACCTGTCACGCGCGGTTGCCCTGCCGCGTCGGCCAGCGCGCGCCGGAGCTGGGCCTCGGTGACGCCGTAGTGCGCGCGGACTTTCTGCTTTTCCTCGAGCTGCAGACGGTAGGCGCTCTTCCGGCGGCGCGAGCCACTCGGTCCGTGCTGACCGGGCGGGAATGGTTTGCGCGCCGCGTTCTTGCGCGTGAGTCCGGGCAGCGGCGTGTCCAGACGACGAATGACCTTCAGCCGTGGTCCGCGTATCTTCGTCTGCTCCGGGGACCATCGAGTTCAGTTGTTGTCATGCTGCACGCTCCGGTAAGGGCCGGCCGGGCGTCTCCCAACACGCCCTGCGGCAGAGTACACCCTGTACTGTGCTATAGAGTCAAGTAGCCGAATCCAGCGACCCCCGCACGGCCCGTGCGGCCACCACCATGGCCTGCATGGCAGGGCGCACCTCTTCCCACCGTCTGGTCTTGAGCCCGCAATCGGGATTCACCCAGAGCTGGTCGGGCGCGAGCACCGCCAGCGCGCGCCGCAGCAGCGCTTCAATGCCGGCGGCCGCCGGCACGGCCGGAGAATGCACGTCGTACACGCCGGGCCCTACCGCGTTCTGGTAATCGACGCGGGTGAAGGTATCGAGCAGCTCCATGTTCGAGCGCGACGTCTCGATGGAAAGCACATCCGCATCGAGATACGCGATCATGTCCATGATGTCATCGAACGCCGAGTAGCACATGTGCGTGTGGATCTGCGTGTCGTCGCGCACGCCTGACGAGGCGAGGCGGAAGGCGTTCACCGCCCATCGCAGATACTCCCGCCAGTGCTCGGCGCGCAGCGGCAATCCCTCGCGGAGCGCGGGCTCGTCAATCTGGATGACGCGAATACCCGCCGCTTCCAGATCAACGGTCTCATCGCGAATGGCGAGGGCAAGCTGACGGCAGGTCGTCTCGCGCGGCTCGTCGTCACGAACGAACGACCACTGCAGCATGGTCACCGGCCCCGTGAGCATTCCCTTCACCGGCTTTCGTGTGAGCGACTGCGCGAACGCTGCCCACTGTACGGTCATGGCCGCCGGACGCGAGACATCGCCGTAGATGATGGGCGGTTTCACGCAGCGCGAGCCGTAGCTCTGCACCCAGCCGTGCTGCGTGAAGGCGAAGCCGGTGAGCTGTTCGCCGAAGTACTCCACCATGTCGTTGCGCTCGAACTCGCCGTGCACGAGCACGTCGAGGCCGACGTCTTCCTGAAACCGGATGGCCTGCTCGATCTCGGAGCGGAGGAAGGCGTCGTATTCGGTGCGGCCCACGCGACCGGCGCGCAGGTCCGCCCGCACGCGGCGGAGCGCCGCGGTCTGCGGGAACGAGCCAATGGTCGTCGTCGGCAGCGGCGGCAGCTCCAGGACACGCGACTGTCGCTCGCGCCGCTCGCCATACGGTGCGCGCTGCAGCATGTCCTCGGTCACGCCGTGCTCTCTCGCCCGGACTTGGCGGTCGCGCGTGCGCGGTGAGGTACGCCGCCGTTCACGGGCCGCGCGCGCATCGGCCAATGCTCCGGCCACGGCCGCCGGCCCGTCGCGCAGCGCCGTCGCGAGCGTCGCCACCTCCTCGAGCTTCTGCGTCGCGAAGGCGAGCCAGCCACGCAGCTCCTCGTCGAGCGCGGTTTCGCTGGCGAGGTCCACCGGTACGTGCAGGAGCGAGCACGATGGCGCGACCATCACACGATCCGTGCCGATGACACGCGTGGCTTCGGTCATCTGTGCGAGCGCGGCATCCAGATCGGCGCGCCACACGTTGCGGCCGTCGATGACGCCGAGCGAGAGCGAAAGGCTATCCGGCATGCGCTGAAGTGCCGGCGCCAGCTGCGCTGCACCCCGCACGAGATCGAGATGGAGCGCGGCGACTGGAAGCGCGATCGCCGTGGACAGATTCTTTCCGAGATCACCGAAATAGGTGGCGACGAGCACGCGCGGCCCGCACGCACCAAGACGTTCGTATGCGGCCTGGTACGCGCGCCGCTGCTCGGGCGCGAGGTCGAGCACAAGACAGGGCTCGTCGAGCTGCACCCAAGGCGCACCAGCCGCGTGGAGCTGCGCGAGGAGTTCGGCATACACCGGCAGCACGGCGTCGAGGAAGGCAATGGGTGGCTGCGACGACACCCGGTTCTTCGCCAGCAGCAGGAACGACAGCGGACCGAGGAGCACCGGACGGGTGAGAATGCCGGCCGCCTTCGCCTCCAGGAATTCCGCGACTGGCTTGGTGGACGCGAGATGGAATTCCTGCTCCGGATCGAGCTCGGGGACAATGTAGTGGTAGTTCGTGTCGAACCACTTCGTCATTTCCATGGCGGCCACCGACGATGCGTCATCCGCCAGTCCGCGTGCCATGGCGAAGTATCGCTGCGTGTCGTCGAGGTCCGTCCGCCGGGCGAAACGCCGTGGCACGGCGCCGAGCATCACCGCCGTGTCGAGCACGTGATCGTAGAGCGCAAAATCATTGGAGGGGATATGCTCGATGCCGAGCCCCGCCTGTCGCTGCCAGTTGGCGAGACGAATATCGCGAGCGGAAGACGCGAGCTCGGCAGCGCTCGAGCGGCCGGCCCAGTGATCTTCGAGCGCCCGCTTGAGTTCGCGGTTGGGCCCGATGCGCGGAAAGCCGAGGTTGGAAGCTATGGTCATGAGTGATCCTGGCGGAACGTGAGCGGACAGACGCGCGCGGTTCCACCCCGCACATCTCTCCGTCCATGAACCTCACGGGCCATGCTGTCCGCCGGCGTGACGCATATCACTGGCCCGCTCGAAGAGCGCGCGGGTGGCGGCGCGGCAGTCGTCGCCCAGACAGGTCTGCGGCCGCACGGCGGCAATTCGCCCGCGCGCGATCCGGGGGAATGCGATGGGCAATTCGATTCGTGCTCCGTCATCCAGCATGAGCGTGGGCGTCCCGCGCACCCCATACCGCGTTTTGCCGAGCGCGAACTCCTGCTCCACCGCGGTCCGCACCGCATCGTCCGCGAACGCACGCGCCACGTGCGCGGCATCCCCTCCCAGCTCGCGCACGAGTTCGAGCAGGACATCGAGTTTGCCGATGTTGCGGCTCTCGGCAAAGAACGCCCTGCGCACGCGCATGTCGAGCGCGTGCGCGAGCCGCTCATCCTCATCGTTCACCGCCCGCACCGCAATGAACGCCGGCAGCGTGGTGGTGGGCCAGTCGTCACCCGCGAAGGCCGAGAACTCCGCCGCGGGCTCCTGCAGCGCCGCCAGCCACCATTCCTCAGCGAGCAGGCTGCGCGGCGCCACCGGTGCGCCGAGCAGCTGGAGCGGGAAGGCCCGCGTGCGAACCCTCACGCGTCCCTCGTATTCCCCTTCGATCTGGCGCAGGCGCACGGCCGCGATGTAGCACCAGGGTCAGAAGTACTCGGCCCATTCCCAGATTTCCGGGATTGCCGTGTTCTGCATCGTCTCGTCGTTCGCACTCATGATCAGCTCCCAGGACAGGGATACTGCGACAGTCGTGATCAGCGCGCCGCCGCGGCGGCGGGCTGTGGCGCGGCAGCGGCGTGCGAACGTGGCTGATAGCTGCCTACATCCGACCCCAGACTGATGGCGAGCCTGTTCCAGCCATTGATGGTGACCACCGCCATCGTGAGGTCCACCAGTTCCTTCTCGGTGAACTGTTTGCGGACCATCTCGTGCAGATCGTCGGACACGCCGCCCTGGCTGATGAGTGTCACCGCTTCGGTCCACGCGAGCGCCGCCCGTTCGCGTGGCGTGTAGAACGGCGCTTCGCGCCACGCATTCAGGACGTAAATGCGCTGTTCCGTCTCTCCTGCCGCGCGCGCGTCCTTGGAGTGCATGTCCAGGCAATAGGCACAGCCGTTGATCTGTGACGCGCGCAGCTTGACGAGCTCGAGCAGTGAGTGCTCAAGCCCTGACTCCTGCGTGTAACGCTGCAGCGCACCCATGGCCTGCAATGCTCCGGGCGCCGCGTGACGGTAGTCGGTTCTCACTGACATCTCTCCCTCGTGCATTGAGTATTCCGTTCAGGCCCGCTCGGCCTCATCGTCATCGGCCACCGGCCCCCGCATCGCGTGAAGATCCCTGCATGCGGCGTTCGACAGCACCGGGCTGGCCTGGTGTATGACCGCATCTGTGCAACGCCCCACTTGGCGTGCGTGTTCCGGTGCGATCTGCGCGGCGCGTTCCGTGCCGGCCTCTGCGTCAGAGGCGTGGCCGCGTGCGCTCGTGCTATGCGAGGCGCACGATGGATAGATTACGTGCATCGTGCCCTGTCGAACCGCTGCGACCCGATCCGCCAGCACAGGCCTCACCGCGCTGTGCCATGTCTCCTGCGGCCGGTGCTCGCATGAAAAGATCGCCCGGCACGCCATGACCATCGGCGAGCTGGCCGGCCGCGCCGGCGTGAATGTGCAGACGGTCCGCTACTACGAGCGACGCGGGCTGCTGCCCAAACCGCGGCGCACGCCGTCGGGATATCGCGAATACGCCACGAATACGCTCGACCGCCTGCGCTTCATTCGGCGCGCGCAGGAGCTGGGCTTCACGCTCTCCGAAATCGGTGAACTGCTCGTGCTCCGACTCGACCCACGCACGACCGCGTCCACCGTGAAGGCGCGCGCAGAAGCGAAGATCGCTGACGTCGATCATCGCATCGAGGACCTCAAGCGCATCAAACATGCGCTGACGCACCTGGCCGGGCGCTGCCATGGCGGGCGCGGGCCGGTCGGCGATTGTCCGCTGCTCGACGCACTGGGACCGCTGAGCGACGTCGCGCGCTGACCGCAGCGGCTGGCGGTTCACCTCAGGTGGCGGGCGGACCCAGCGGTACGTGGCCCCTGGGCCGTTCGCTCTCGGGCAGCATGAGGTCTTCGAGAAAGAATGCGGACAGCTCGGCGCGCCCGCCGAGCCCCGACTTCTCGTAGACCGCTACGGCGTGCTGCCGAGCCGTCCGTTCGCTGCGGCCCGTCGCGTAGGCGATCGCCTTGTGGCTGTGACCCTTGAGCAGCAGGAGCGCCACCTCACACTCGGCGGGAGTCAGCCCCCAGCGCCCGAACTGCTCGTCGATCGCACGCCCCAGCCCCGACAGAGCCGTCTGCGCGCTCTCGCGCCACTCGTCACGCTCCGCCTTCCGCTCCTCCAGTGCGCGCCGGGTCTCCGTGAGCGATCGCTCCGCGCGCCACCATCCCCGCCAGAGCGCCACGGCGATCCCCGCGCCGCTGGCAATGAGCACTAGCTCGTAGAGCACGTGCACCGACAGCCAGCTCGACGGCGCATCGAACGCCAGGTCGATGCTGCCGCCGACCACGAGTACGAACAGCGCAGCCACAAGGAGAAGGCGTGGAGCGCCTTCCTCCATCTCGTCCATGATCCAGCATCTCCGTCATTTGCCCGATCGAGCGTCGGAACGCGACATCTGCGTCCAACGTCGGATACCGGGACACCCGAGCGCGGACCCACCTTGCCGTCGAACCCTCGACGGAGAAAGACTCATGCTTCCCGATCCGCTTCACCCCGCGATCGTCCACTTCCCGATCGTGCTCGCGTTCCTGCTTCCAATCTTCTCGTTCGGCGCGCTCTGGGCAATCCGGCGCGGAGCTCGCTTTCGGCGCGCATGGGCCATTCCCCTCGCGCTGTCCGCCGCACTCGCGCTCAGCTCATGGGTGGCCGTGGAGACAGGTGAAGGCCAGGAAGATCGCGTGGAACACGTGGTGCCGGACCAGGCTCTCGACACACACGAGGATGCGGCCGAGCTGTTCCTGACGCTCTCGGCTGTGCTTCTCGTGGTGACCGGCGCCGGGCTCGTGAGCGGCGTCGTCGGACGGTCGGCGCGCCTGGCGGCCACGGTTGGCGCAGCGGCGCTGATCGTCGCCGTGGTCCGCGTCGGCCACACGGGTGGACAGCTCGTCTACCAACATAACGCCGCCAGCGCCTACGCCAACCCGGCCACTGCCACCACTGCGCACTCTGCAGCCACGGGGGACTATCATGACCAGTGACCCGCCTCTGCCCAATGCGGCGCACGAGGAACGCTGCGCGGAGTGTCCGCTGGTGGTGGATCGCCGCGTGTTCCGGCAGGGCGACGAACTCATCGTCAACATCGATGCGTTACGGCGAGCGAACGACGACGTGGCGGCATGGAGCGCGGCGGTGGTAGAGGTGGCGTGACACCGGGCACGCGCGAGCGCGGCGCAGTATGTTGAGACGCCCACACCGGCACGGTGCACGATCTCCTCCGCCACACGCTGCCATGGAACCTGCCAGTCTCCGTGACGGTCTCCAGAGCCTGCTCCAGCGCACGCCGGATCCCGCGTTCGCGTTGACCGCCCTGGGCGAGATCCAGGTGTGGAATGCGGCAGTTGCAGCGCTCACCGGATTTTCCGCAGCCGACGCACTGCATCACAGCTTCGCGACGCTGCTGCATCCGCACGATCCGCTGGCGAAGCCCGTCGACGCAGACTATTGCGAACGCGCGGTGCACGACGGCGGCGCGGCCAGTTTCGACATGACGGTGCACACACGCAACGGCCAGCGCATCTGGCTCAACGTGTCCGTGCTCGACGCAACACGGGCTAGCCCGGCGCTGGTCGTGCATCTCGCGCACGACATCACCGCCAGCCGGCAGCGCCGTGAAATCTACGAGCGCCTCATGCACGCCGCCCGTGACATCGTGCAGCTCGCCAACGAAGAGCCCCACCTCGTGCCCGTATCGCCGCTCACCGAACAGGAGCAGCGCATTCTGCGCGCGTTCGCCGAGGGGCTCGCACCGGCTCAGGTGGCGCACTCGCTCGGCATTTCCGTGCAGACGCTGCGCAACCATCTGCACCACGTGAATCAGAAGCTCGGCACGCGCAATCGTCTTGAGGCCGTCACGCACGCGCTGCGGCGACGACTCATCTGAGCGGGCAACGGCGGCCATCAGGCGGCTGGATTCTGGACGCTCGCGACGCGGTATGTTCGTCATCCTCGCTGGTACGTCCGCTGCATTGTCCGTGGCCCCTCGCCTCGCGCATCGTTCAATGCGTCGTTCAACACGAGGTGCTGCATGGTGATTGTGAGGCAGTTGGCCGATTTCGTGGCGCGATCGAGCTTCGCGGATCTCACCGATTATGCCCGTCTGCAGCTTCGCATCCGCATTCTTGATGCGCTGGGCTGCGCGCTCGGCGCCCTTGATGCCGATCCCGTGCGCCGCGTGCGGGAGTTCGTGACCGCCTACGATGACTTCGGACCCGCCTTACTCATTGGCGGTGGACACGCCGCACCCGCTCGCGCGACCCTGCTCAACGGCGCGCTCGTCCGCTATCTCGACTTCAACGACAGCTATCTCGCGCCGAACGAGACCTGTCATCCGTCGGACAACCTTGGGGCCGTGCTCGCTGCCGCCGATGCGGCGCGCGCGGACGGCCGCACGCTGCTCACCGCGCTCGGCGTTGCCTATCAGGTACAGTGCCGGTTGAGCGATGCCGCACCAGTGCGTGATCGCGGCTTCGACCATGTGACACATCTGGCGTACTCGGCCGCCGCGGGTGCATCGCGCGCGCTGGGGCTGGATGCGGCGCGTACCGCGAACGCCATTGCCATCAGCGGCACCGCGCTCAATGCGCTCCGTGTGACGCGAACCGGCACGCTGTCGCACTGGAAGGGCCTCGCCGCGCCGTTCGCCGCGGCCAATGCGGTGCAGGCCACGCTGCTCGCCGAACGCGGGATCACGGGGCCGGAAGAGGTATTCGAGGGGAACAAGGGATTCATGCAGGTGATCAGCGGCCCGTTCACCATTGACTGGGGTGCCGAAGATCTGGAGCGCGTGAACCGCACCATCCTCAAGCGGTTCAACGCCGAGATTCATTCGCAGACCGCCATACAGGCAATGCTCGAGCTGCAGCAGCGGCACGGCTTCCGGGCGGTAGATATCGAGCGCGTAGACGTGGAGATCTTCGGCGTTGCCCATCGCATCATCGGTGGGGGGGAGGAGGGGGACAAGCTCTCGGTGGTCACCAAGGAGGACGCGGACCACAGCCTGCCGTATCTGCTCGCGGTCGCGCTGCTGGATGGTGCGGTAGGCTCCAGGCAGTACACGCGCGAACGCATCCAGCGCGCGGATGTGCAGGCTCTGCTCCGCCGTATCGTCGCTCGTCCGAACGCGGCGTATTCACAGCGCTTCCCCGCCGAGATGCCCGTGCGCGTGACGGTGACGCTCACCGATGGACGAGTACTCGCACAGGAGCAGCGCGATTACGAGGGCTTCACAACGCGGCCCATGCCATGGGATGTCGCGGCCGCGAAGTTCGTCGCGTTGGGATCACGCCTCGTGGACGGCGCACTGATCGCCGAGATCAGCGGCGCCGTAAAGGAATTGGACCACATTCAGGTCGCCGAGTTGACGCGGCTGCTGGGCCGGGCCGGTGTGCCAGGCCCTGCCACGTCGCACCACGCGGCCTGAGCACGCAAGGAGAGAACATCATGGTAACGACCACTGAAGCACCAGCAGCCCGCCAGGCAGCCTCCGGGGCTACGTTCGACTTTCTTCGTCGCAACGAGCGGCCGGACAAGCCGCGTACGCGCGGCATCACCGAGATCCGCGGCCCGTACTACACGCCGCTCGGCACGCGCGCGCTGCAGGACATTCTCGAGACGATGGGCGCGTACGTGGACACGCTCAAGTTCGCCGGCGGCTCGTTCACGCTCATGCCGCCGGAGCGCCTTGCCGAGTTGATCGCACTCTGCCACTCGCACGGCGTGATGGTATCCACGGGCGGGTTCATGGAGCGCGTACTCACCCAGGGCGCTCAGGCGGTATCCCGGTATATCGATACCTGCGCGGCGGTGGGCTTCGACATCATCGAGCTGTCGAGCGGTTTCATCACCATTCCCGCCGATGACTGGCTGCGGCTCATCGCGCGCGTGCAGCGCGCCGGACTCAAGGCCAAGCCCGAAGTCGGTATCCAGTTCGGCGCGGGCGGTGCGACCGCAGCCGGAGAGCTGGAGACCGAGGGTCAGCACGACGTGGCGTGGACCATCCAGCTCGCGCGCCGTTTTCTCGAGGCAGGCGCCTACCAGATCATGATCGAATCAGAGGGCATCACGGAGAACGTGCGTAGCTGGCGCACCGACGTGCCCGCGCGGCTCATTGACGCGCTCGGTCTCGAGCCGATCATGTTCGAGGCAGCGGAGCCAGCGGTCTTCCAGTGGTACATCAAACACTACGGCCCCGAGGTCAACCTGTTCGTGGACCACAGCCAGATCGTGGAGCTCGAGTGTCTGCGCGAGGGGATCTGGGGGACCGCGAGTCTGTGGGGGCGCGTGGTGACGTACAAGGAGTGACGTGCACGAGGTCACACTGGTTGCGGCACGCCTCCGAAAGAAACGTCCAGCGGATAGACGCCGCTGAAGCATGATGTGCAGAAGCGCTCCTCCGGCAGCCCGGTGGCCGCGATCATCCCATTGTACGACAGGTATGTGAGGGAGTCGGCGCCGATGGACTGCCGGATCTGCTCGACCGACATCCGCGCGGCCACGAGATCCGCCGTATTCGGCAGGTCGATGCCGTAGATGTCCGGGAACTTCACCGGCGGCGACGAGACGAGATAGTGCACCTCACGCGCGCCGGCGTGACGCAGCATCGTCACGATCTGGCGCGCCGTGGTGCCGCGCACCACCGAATCATCAACGACCGCCACGCGCCTGCCGTGCAGCACTTCCGCGATGGGGTTGAGCTTCATCCGCACGCCGCTCTCTCGCAAGCTCTGCGCCGGCTGAATGAACGTGCGATGGATGTAGCGGTTCTTGACGAGTCCGACGTCGAGCGGAATGCCGGTCTCGCTCGCATATCCGATGGCGGCCGGCACTCCGGAATCGGGCACGGGAATGATCACGTCGGCCTGCACCGCGTGTTCGCGCGCGAGCTGAATGCCGAACTGGCGACGCACTTCGTTCACGCGGCGGCCGAGCAGCACGCTGTCGGGCCGCGCGAAATAGACGAACTCGAAGATGTCCAACTGCTCCCGGCCCGGCGCAAGCTGCACGGAGCGCAAACCGTGCTCGTCGATCACCACGAGCTCTCCGGGTCGCACGTCGCGAACGACCGTGCCGCCCACGGCGTCGATCGCACACGTCTCCGACGACAGCACATACCCCTCGCCGATCCGCCCCAGCGCGAGCGGCCGGATGCCGCCCACGTCGCGCGCCGCGGCCAGCACGCCCACGGTCAGGAGCGCCAGCGAGAACGCGCCCGTGAAGAGCGGGAAGCAGGCGCGCACCGCGTCCTCCAGGATCGCGCCCCGCGCCAGCTCGCGCTCCAGCGCCGCGTGCATCAATTCGGAATCGTTGGCGCCGGTGATGTCCACGCCGGCGTCGACGAGTGCGCGCGAGAGTGGCGCGATGTTGGGCAGGTTGCCGTTGTGCGCCAGCGCCAGCAGGTTCGCCGGGCTCGTCACCGGCTGGGCATGGCGCAACCCGTCGCCACCCGACGTGGAGTAGCGGTTGTGTCCAATGGCGATGTGGCCGACGAGGCGACGCAGCGATGCTTCGTCATACACGTGCGCGACGAGTCCCTGCCCCTTGTGCGTGCGGATGGTCGCGCCATTGCTCACGCTGATCCCGGTGCTCTCCTGCCCCCGGTGCTGCAGCGTCCACAGGCCGGTATGCACGAGGCGCGCGACCTCCGCGCCGTCCAACCCGGGCGCGTACACGCCAAAGACCGCGCACTTCTCATGCATGCGGCACTCTGCTCTGCATGGGGCGATGCACCCGGCGCTCCGGCCGGCGATCGCTCTGCATCGTCGCAATGATCATGATGAAATATGTCATCGTGCGGGTGTTCACGCTGACGGATATCCGGAGCGCACAGGGGCCGCTCCTCCAACCGGGTATGGAACGACGCCTACCGAAGCGGTGACACTCGGCGCGCGAATGGGGATCGTTCCGCTCTGATGTCGCCATGCTGCGCGTGCCGACTCGGCTTGGTGATTGCTTCGGCGCTCAGTAGCTTGCCCGCATGCAAGTCCTCGATGCCATACAGCACCGCCGGTCCATCAAGCGATTCACCGGTCGGCCCGTCTCCCGCGATGAGCTCGAAGCCGTCCTCGACGCCGCCGTACTCGCGCCCAATCATCGGCTGACACTACCGTGGCGATTTTATGTGCTGGGTCCGGAAGCCCGGCACGCGTATGGATTGGCAGTCGGTGACCGCAAGGCGCGCAAGCTGACCGACCCTGACGCCGTGATCTCGCTGCGCACGGCCGTGGCCGCGGAGCACCGCGCCTTGCCGTGCATGATCGCGGTTGCCGTCGTCACGCACGACAATCCGGAAATCCGGGAAGAGGACTACGCCGCGGTCATGATGGGCATCCAGAATCTCGCTCTCGCCGCAGTCGAGCTCGGGCTCGGCACGCACATCAAGACCGGCGCCGTGATGAGCAGCGCCGCGGCGCGCGCGGCGGTTGGCGTGCCTGAAGATCAGCGCATCGTCGCAACCATCAACCTCGGCGAGCCAGCGGATCTGCCGCCGGCGAGGCCAGGCCGGCCAGCGCGCGAACACACCACCTGGCTCCCGTAGTTCCCCTGTCCGGGGGCGAGAGTCCTCGCGCGCGTGATTGAATCCTCCCGCGAGTAATCCCGTGCGAGCACGGAGAACGGGCAGCGCCACGGCCCTCCCGGGTGCGAACCGCGCGCTGGAACACGGCGAAGCACTCCGAGCCGAGCTCGCGCCGCCGGAAACCACGTCCCATCTCGCCGTATTGGTCGAAGAGTTGCTGCTTGGCACTTTTCAGCTCGAGGACCATACATGATCGTGGATGACATGCCGGGTACGCCGATAGCGGCCGCGCAGCACGCATTGTAGTGGGCGCAGAGCTTCAGCGCAGCGCCACAGATACCGCGATCCGTCCTTCCGTTGAACACACGCGGCAGGAAGAGTCGCTGCGACGCGGGCAGTGGCGGCATCGGCTGCTGGTCACCCTGCGTCTCGCCTTGTTCGCGATCGCCATTGCCGTGCTCTCACACGAGATCGCCGGCTTGGACCGTTCGGCTCTGCTGCGCGCTCTGCGGAGCTACGGCTGGCCGCGCGTCACGCTCGCGCTTCTCTGCACGGCCGCGAGTTTCCTGACGCTCGGCGGAGTGGAGCTCCTGGCGCTGCGTTATGCCGGCAGGCGCGCAACCGGCGCGGTGACACGATCCGTCGCGTTCACGACGGCGTTTGTCGCGCACGCGTTCAGCCAGTCAGTGGGGCTGGCGCTGCTGACCGGCGCCGCCGTCCGTCTTCGCGCGTACGCCGGTTATGGCGTTGATGCCCCGGCAGTGGCGCGCGCGAGCGCGTTCGTAACGGCGTCAGTGACGCTCGGGCTTCTCTCGCTCGGCTCGGTCGTGCTCCTCAACACGCCATCCGCGTTGCGGATCAGTCACATCACGATCCCGGGGCGTTCCGCCGGCGCACTGGTCGCCGCGATCGTGCTGGTCTACCTGGGCTGGACCATTTTCGGATCACGCGCGGCGCTCGGCAGCGGGCGCTGGCGCGTGCCGCGTCCATCGCCTTCGCTCGCGGCCGCGCAGCTCGTGCTCTCGGTCTTCGATTGGCTCGTGAGCGGAGCGGTGCTCTTCGCCGTTCTGCCAGCCGGGCTGCCCCTCTCCTACCCGGAGGTCCTGCGCGCATACCTCCTGGCACAAGCGGCAGGCATGGCCAGTCACGTACCGGGTGGCGCCGGTGTGTTCGAAGTCGTGCTCCTGGTCCTGATTGGGCCCGGTACGTCTGCCAGGATGCTCGGCGGGCTCGCCGCATCGCTCGTAGCATATCGCGTGATCTATTACCTCGTCCCGCTCTGGCTCGCCACGACGGTCGCCGCTGTCAGCGAAGTGCGGCGCTCGCGTCTGGCGGTGCCGTCGCCGCCACGTGAACGAGTGCGAGTTCACCCGCCACGACCACGGTTGCCGTCCACGCTTCCCCCGTCCAGACCCATGTCGCACGAGGCAACCGTGCTCGCGGACGCCGCGCTCCCCGGCGCGAGCGTCGAGAATCGAGTGGAGTGGCTGATAGACAATGCGGAGGCGTACGACCGCGTGCTCCGCGCCATCCGCACGGCGCGGCGATCCATCTGGATCACACAACTCGCGTTCGATGCGGATTGTGTGATCTACACGGATGGTGCCGATCCCGGGCGCGCGAGTTCTCCCTCCACGCCTGTTGACGCTGTACTTGCGGAGGCGCTGCTCGCGGTGGCCACCAGCGCTCCGGTGGACATCCGCATCATCCTTAACGCAACGGTCCTGCTCAATACGGCGCGATCGCTCCGTCGATTCTTCATGAAACGGGTTCGCGTACAGCGGGCCATGGCGGGCAGCATCCGTGTGCGCGGGGTGCGTCGCTTTCCGAATTTCCTGCACGTCAAGATGGTGATCGTGGACGGACGTGATGCCTTCCTGCTCGGCTCGCCGTTCGTCAACAGCTACTGGGACGACCAGAGGCACGCTCCGACCGACAGGCGCCGGCCGATGCGCGAGCTCCGGGGCCGGCCGTTGCACGACGTCTCGCTGCGCATGGCGGGCCCCAAAGTCCCGCAGCTCCAGTCCATCTTCGCGGAGCTGTGGAACTGCGCAGACGCGGACACGACCGCTGACATCCCGCACGATGATGCGTTGCACCTGCCGTTCGTGGTGCCGCGAAACGACCGGCTGAATGAGTCGCTGCGCGTGATGCGCACGCTGCCGCGGCGTGTACAGCCGAACGCGCCCGATGGCGTAACCGAGGTCCTCGATGCGCTACTCGAGGGGATCGAGCACGCGCGGTCACACATTTACATCGAGCATCAATACCTGACCGCTCGGCCGGTTGTCGCAGCACTTCTGAGCGCTCTTCGCCACAGACACGATCTCGAGATCGTCATCGTTCTCAATCAGAATCCCGACCTCACCGCGTACAGGAGTTGGCAGAACGCCAGAATTGTCGAGTCGGGACTGCTGGGGCACCCGCGTGTCGGCCTGTTCACCTTGTGGAGCGCGGCGGCGTGCGACCGTCGCCCCGGAGTAACGATCCTCAACCAGCTCTTCGTGCACAGCAAGGTTGTCACGATTGACGACACGTGGGCGATGGTTGGCGCGGCCAATCTCGATGGTCTGTCCCTGCACTCGTACGGCGACGACTTCACCGGCAAGGTGGCGCGCCGGATCTTCCGTCACGTCCGCAATTTCGAGGTGAGCCTGGTGGTACGTGACGACCTGGGCGGCGAGCCGGCCCAGGGCACTGTGGCTGGGCTGCGCAAACGCCTCTGGTCCGAGCACTTGGGCGTGCCGGCGCGCGCTCTCGCCATACGGCCGCGCGATGGATGGCTGCAGCTCTGGCGCGCGCGGGCCAGCGCCAACGTGAAAACGCTGAACGGAGGCGCGGATCATGCTGTTGTGCAGCCCCGCATGCGTGGCTTCGCCCTTCCCTACAGCGTCCGCCTTACACCTGCACAGCAATTGGCCGACCTCGGCGTGCGGGCCGATCGCGCACGTCTTGATGTTCGCTTCGATCCCGGTTGGTTGGAGGTGCGCTTCAGCCCCGGCTGGGTGCGGAACATTTTCGGATGACCGTACCGCCCGCACCGCGTATTGCGCGCGGACCACGTATCGCATCCGAGCCTGCACGGCGCATCGAGCAGCGCGCGGACGCTGCGTTTCGTGCGTTCGTCGGCCACACCCGCTTCCCGTGCCTTGCCGCAAAGGGTGCGGTACGCCGGCGCGACTATCACCTTGGCGTGTACGGTGCGCTCGGCTCCATGGCGACATCCGATGCACTGGCCCGGGATCTCGCCGGATTCACACACCGGCCCCCGCCCGACGGCGATCGCTTCACGGCGTTCGTCGCGGTGTTCGCAGGCCGTGCGCCGGCGAGCGAGCGTGCATTCGAGCGACGCCTCTGGATCCAGCTCGAGCGCCTGCACGAGCGTGACGATCCGGTCGCGGGTTGGGATCCAGCAGTGAGCCAGGATCCCGAGGATCCGCAATTCTCGTTCAGCTTCGGGGGGTGCGCCCTCTTCGTGGTGGGACTGCATCCGCGAAGCTCCCGCCTCGCGCGGCGCTTCCACTGGCCGGCGCTGGTTTTCAACCCGCACGCACAGTTCGAGCGACTGCGCCGCGACGGGCGCTATGAACGGCTCCGGGAACAGATTCGCGAGCGTGACATCACGCTGCAAGGAAGCCCGAATCCGAACCTTGCCGATTTCGGCGAACGCTCCGAGGCGCGACAGTACTCGGGGCGCGACAGCACGACAGCCGAATGGCGCTGCCCATTCCACCGACGAACGCCGTGAGCAACCTGCCATGACGCTCCCCAGGCGCATACACCTCGCGCCACAGACCGGCACCGGCTTCATCGTGAAGCGGGGCGAGTTGCTCAGGATCATCGATCCCGAAGGTGAACAGGTATCGGATCTCACATCGTTTGCGCGCGAAGACCCCGCCGAATGGTTGTCATCGGGGCGCACGATCGACTACGCGAACACCATCTTCGTGACCACCGGTCACACGCTGTACTCGAACCGCAGCCGCCCGATGTGGAACGTCGTCGAAGATACGGTGGGGCGGCACGATTTCCTCCTCACGCCGTGCAGCCCCGAAACATTCTCGATCATCTACAAGACGAGGGGACACCATCCGAGCTGCTTCGAGAACCTCGTGCGCAGCCTCGAGCCATTCGGTATCGCGCCGGACATGATCCCGACGACGCTGAACGTGTTCATGAATGTGGAGGTGCTCCCGACCGGCGAGCTGCGCATTCAGCCGCCGCGCTCCCGCGCCGGCGACTACCTGCTCCTGCGCGCGGAGATCGATCTCATTGTAGGCGTCACGGCCTGCTCGGCGGAGCTGTCGAACAACGGGCGGTTCAAGCCGATTGACGTCGAGGTATACCCGGCCGGCCAGCAGACAACGCCAGCTCGCGAGCCGCCGCATGGCGCGCCCGGAGCACACGCATAGGAGTAGCGGCATGCCGCAACACCGTCCCGCGGTACGGAATGCCATTCAGGAAGATGCGTGCGCCGAGCGCGAGCCAACTGCATACGGCGCGTTCGGCCACCCATGCCGGCGCAAGAAGAGATGCGCGCAGCGGAAAGACCGTTCTGCCGCCGGCTCGCCATCGGCCGGTCTCCGCCGCCGCTACGACAGCGACGACAGCGGCGGCAAGGATTCCCCAGCGGCCCGTCGCGGCGAGCACCGCCACTGCGGGCAACACCGCGAGCTGAATGACGAGCCGCCCCGGGCGCGCGAATTCGTCATAGGCCTGTCGCACGCGCTGCGACCAGAAGTGTCGGGTCGTGGACGGGCGGCGAAGCACGTACACGCCGAGGAGCGCCGTCTCGCGCCCGCCGGCGGCGACCACGGTGCGGACGAGCTCGAGGTTCTCGAACATCGCGTCACCGTCATATCCGCCGGTCGCGCGGAGCACCGAGTGTCGTACGCCGACGGTGCCGGGCCAGTCGCCACCGGTCAGCCGATTCAGCAGCATGCGGCCGGTGTCCCAGCATGCGTGCCAGGGAAGCGGATCGAAGTAGTTCTGCGGGCGGACCACGTCGGCTCGGTCGAGCGAAGTGGCGACGTGTACGAGCCCCCGGTCGTCGTAGCGGACGTCATCATCGGCGATGATGACGCGCTCGTGCGACGCCAGGCAAAGCCCGGTGAGCACACTCCCTACCTTGCCCATCGGAGTCACGAGGTCGGCTGCCGGCATCGCATGACGGAGGCCGTTGTAGATCGCCTCGCGCCACGCCGCCGCGTGCGCGTCGAACACCGCCGGCGGCGACCCGTCGACGACGATGACTTCCGCCCGCTCAGCGAGCCAGCGCAGGTACGCCGTCAGCTCGTCACCGGCATGCGGCACCACCGACCTGATGGGCAGGATATACGTGAGCCCCTCACCAGATGGTTCAGCCATGCCCGGAATCCCAGCAACCCGCATGCCGTGCACGACGCCGCTCGAACCATCGGACCCATCCATGCCTGATGATTCCTCGTCTCCGCCGGAATTGCTCGGCGATATCTCGCCCCAAGAGCTCCGCTCGTACCTGCATCGCGTCGCGGACTGGGTAGCCGATTACCGTGAGACGATCGAGCAGCGCCCTATCTCCCCTCGTGTGCGGCCCGGCGAGATCGCGGCGCGCTGTTCCACCGAGCCGCCCAACGAGCCGTCCCCGCTCGGCAAAATCATCGCCGAGCTCGACGCGGTCGTGATGCCAGGCATCGTGCATTGGGGTCATCCGGCTTTCCTCGGTTACTTCGGCAGCACGTCCAACGGGCCCGCGCTGCTTGGCGAGATGGTGGCGGCGGCGCTCAATGTGAGCGCGATGACCTGGCGGACTTCGCCTGCGGCTACAGAACTGGAAACCGTGGTGCTCGGGTGGATCCGGCGGATGGTCGGCCTGCCCGAGTCCTTCACGGGTGTCGTGTACGATACCGCATCAATCGCCATCCTTCACGCCCTTGCCGCGGCACGCGAACGGTGCGGCGTCGCCGTTCGCGAGCGCGGAGTCGCCGGCCGCGACGTACCGGTCCACCGTGTCTACGCATCGGACCAGGCACACAGCTCCATCGAGAAAGCGATGATCGTGCTCGGCCTCGGCGAGATGAACGTGATGCGAGTGCCGAGCGACGAGGCATTCCGGATGGATGTCGCGGCGTTGCGCGCGGCGATCGAAGCCGATGTGCAGTCGGGCGTCCGACCCATGGCCGTCGTCGCCACCGTCGGCACCACGTCGACGACGAGCGTCGATCCCGTGACCGACATCGCGGCGCTGTGCAAGGAGTTTGGAGCGTGGCTGCACGTGGATGCCGCATACGGCGGCGCGTTGGGACTCCTCAGCGAGAGGCAGTGGGCCATGGCGGGTGTGCAGCTCGCGGACTCGGTGGTGATCAATCCACACAAGTGGATGTTCGTGCCGCTGGATTTCAGCGCCCTGTACACGCGCCACCCCGAGTTGCTGCGTGCCGTGTTCTCGCTGACCCACGATTACCTTCGCGGGGACTCTGCGCACGGCGTCGCGGACAGCGCGCCTGGCTACGTGGACTACATGGACTACGGGCTGCAACTCGGCCGGCGCTTCCGGGCGCTGAAGGCGTGGATGGTCTTCCGCGCCTTCGGGCGTGACGGGATTGCGGCGCGCATCCGCCAGCACTGTCGCCTGGCGCAGCAGTGGGCACAATGGGTGGACGCGGACCCGCGCTTCGTGCGCGCCGCTCCTGTGCCAATGGCCGTAGTGTGTTTTCGCTATGGCCCACCTGGCCTCGACGATGAGGCATGCGACCGGTTGAACGAAGCGATCGTGGCCGCTGTGAACGCATCGGGCTCCGCGTACCTCACGCACACACGCCTCCGCGGGCGAGTCGTGATGCGCATCGGCATCGGGAACATCCTCACCACCGTGCAGCATCTCGAACGCGTCTGGGCGCTGGTACAGTCGGAGGCGAGCAGGATGACGGCCGGGTGCGGATCGTCCACATGAGCATCGCGCCGCCTCATCGCCCTGTGCAACGGGCTATCGGCGTCCGCGGCGTTCCTGCTCGAGAGCCGTGCATGCGCCGCGCCGCGAGTGCCCGTAGTCTGAGAAGTTCGCAGTTCATCTCCGGGAGCGTGGAACGAACCGTGCGCTGGGGTAAACGTACTTCGCGTACCTTACGACAGGATTACGCCCGTGCGCGCGGACGTATGTCTTGCAAGGCGTTGCCGCGCCACGGCCACGTTCGTGCGTTATACGGACTGCCGGGAGAGGTTGGCCAGCACGTGCTTGGCGATCACGATGTCCTGCACGGCGACACCGGTGAGGTCACAGACCGTGATCTGATCGTCGCTGCTTCGGCCGAGCGCGGGGCGGGCCAGCACTTCGCCAAGCTCGAGAACGTCCGATGGTTTCACCGTGCCCGCCACCAGCGCGTGCGCGAGCTCGCCATGATCAGCAGTCTGAGTGCGACTGTCGCCAACCACGACATCGGCGCGCCGGAAGAGTTCAACATCCAGCTCCTGTTTGCCCGGCGCATCGGCGCCGAACGCACTCACGTGCGTTCCGGAACGCACAGCACTTGCGCGGAAGAGCGGCGCGCGCGCGCTGGTGGCCGTGACGATCAGCGCGCACTCGCCAGCCAGCGCATCCACGGATGGTGCAACGTCTACGCGAAATCCCCTGGCCGCCATGTCGCGCGCGTACTGCTCGGCGTGCGCGAGCGTCCTGCTCCACACCATCGCCTCGCGGCACGGCGTCACGCCGGAGAGCAGCTCGAGCTGCAGCCGCGCCTGCACTCCCGCACCCACTATCCCGATGCAATGGATGACGCTCGGCGCCAGTGCCCGCGCGACCACCGCGCCGGCCGCCGCCGTGCGCACATCCGTGAGCCAGCCGTGATCCAGAAGCATGGCGATCGCCATCCCGGTATCGCGGTCGAAAACGAGCATCATGCCATCACCGGGCGGCAGCCCCCGGCCGACGTTCTCCTCGAAGCCTGACGCGATCTTGATGACGTAGACCGTGTCGCCGCGAATGTAGCCGTACTTGATGTGCACGTCGCCGCGCGGGTCGGTGAAGCCGAGGTGGCCCACCGGTGGGACGATCACGTCGCCGGCCGAGTACGACACGAACCCCGCTGCGATCTCGTCGAGGAGACGCGGATAGTCGATGGCGCCCTCGAGCTCCGATCTGCGGATGACCCTCGGCGCCATCACCGGCTCGTTACGCGCGTGGCGGACGCCACCTCGTTCAGCCCGCGCGCAATGCGAGCCAGCCCGTCCGTCAGCACCTCGCGCGCACCACCCATCCAGATGCGCAGATATCCCTCGAGGCCGAGATGGCTGCCCGGCACCACGAGCACGCTCTGCGACTCGAGCAGATGCGCGGCGACCTCCTCGCTCGGCCGCGCCGCAAGTGGGCCGTGGCAGCGCACGAATGCCATCGCCGTCGCGGGCGGCGGCGTCCACGCGAGCACGTGGTGCATCCCGCCCACCCAGGCATCGACCATCGGTACGCTCTCATGGAGGATCACGCGCGTGCGCTCGTACAGCCGCCGCCGCACATCGCGCTCCACCGCCACGCTCGCGATGGCATCCGAGAGCTTGCTCGGCCCGATCGTGATGTAATCGTGCTGCGCCCAGCACTTCGCGACGATGTCCGGCGGCCCCACGATCCAGCCGATGCGCACACCCGGAATCCCGTACGCTTTCGAGAGCCCGCTCGTCACGATCACGCGATCGGACATCCCCCAGAAGCTCGGGGTGAGCGGGCCCTCGAACTCCGATCCCTGATAGACTTCGTCGGCCACGAGATACGCGCCCACGCGCTCGCACCGCGCGATGATGCGCTCCATATCGGCCTTCGTGAGCACCGAGCCGGTGGGGTTGTTGGGGTTGGTGAGGTAGACGAGCTTCGTCCCCGCCGTCACGGCGCGGTCGAATTCGTCCCAGTCGATCATCCATCCGCCCGCGGCATCGGGACAGAGGTGGAAGGTCTCCGTTGTCGCGCCGAGGCCGCGCGGCACTCCCCAGAGCTGCAGATAGTTCGGAAGCTCGAGTGCGAACCGGTCGCCGCCCGAAAGCTGACTCACGACCAGCACGTAGTTCGCCTCGGAGGTACCGTTGGTGACCTCGATGTGGTCCGCCGTGGCGCCGGGATACAGCGCCGCGATGCGCTCCCGGAGTCCGACCGTCCCGTTCGACTGGCTGTAGCCGAGCGGCATGTCGAGCATCGCCGGCAGATCGAGGCCCAGCTCGACCATCTCGCGCAGCGTCACGGCGCGGATCCCCGACTCGCTCATGTCACGGTCGACGACGTTCTCCCACGTCGACTGCATCCGCTCCATAGCGAAGACATCCATGGGCATGCGTGGCTCCCCTGCTTCGATGGTCCGAGTGTCAGCCGTCCACCCTGACGCCTGCGATGGAGACTGGCGTCCGACAACATTGCCGGTGCGCTGCGTGCAAGATGACGAACGCCCGCCAAAAAACCAGCAGTGCTCTTTCGGAGGCAGGACGATTGCCCATGCGTCCCTTGTAATTTGCACGTAAGGTTCGGCGCGTACCTTGTGACGATGAGCATGCCGCCATCTGCCGTTGCGGAGTGGCGCCTCACATCCCTTCGCGTTGGAGAGCGCATGTCCAGAGCAACTCGCGCCGCGCACTTGCTCCTGTTCGTGGCCGGTGCCGCGATCACCCTTGTCGGAACGACGGCGGCGCAGGCGAATTACCACGTGGTGCACAACTACACGCTCGGCGGCGACGGCGGCTGGGATTACCTCGCGCTGGACAGCGTGGGGCATCGCCTGTTCATCGCGCGGCAGGATCGGGCGATGGTCGTCGATCCCGCCAACGGGAAAGTGCTCGGTGAAGTCACGGGCATCGACGGCGCACACGGCGTGGCATTCGACTTCGCGTCGGGCCATGGCTTCGCCACGTCGGGGCGCGACAGCTCGGTGGTGATGTTCGACCTCAAGACGCTCGCCGTACTGGGGAGAGCCAAGGCCGCCGAGGATGCCGACGGACTCCTGTTCGATCCCGCGACGAAGCATGTCTTCACGTTCAACGGCGACGCGCAGTCGTCGAGCGTGTTTGACGGAGTCACCGGGCGGAACGTCGGCACTGTGGACCTCGGCGCCAAGCCCGAGTTCGGCGTCAGCGATGGACATGGCAAGGTGTACGTCAACCTCGAGAGCAGCAGTGAGATCGCGGAGATCGATGCGGCGGGCATGCGAGTCATCCGCAAGTGGTCCATCGCGCCGTGCCAGTCGCCCACAGGGTTGGCCATCGACGTCGCGCATGAGCGACTGTTCAGCGGCTGCCGGAACAAGGTGTTGGCGATCTCCGACGCGAGCGCGGGCAAGCTCGTGACCACCGTTCCGATCGGCGCCGGCGTCGATGCCTGCCGGTTCGACGCGAGCACCGGCAACGCCTTCAGCTCCAACGGCGGCGACGGCACGATCACCGTCGTGCACGAGGATGCGCCAGATCGTTTCAGCGTGACGCAGACGGTGTCGACGATGACCAGCGCGCGTACCATGGAGCTCGATCCGAAGACGCACACGCTGTACACCGTCGGTGCGAAATTCGGCCCGGCACCGGCCGCGGCACCGGGCACGCGACGCCGGCGGCCGCCGATTGTTCCCGGGTCGTTCACGCTGCTCGTGTTGGGGAACTGAACTCGGTGTGTGGGCCGGGCGGCCAGCGCTTCACCGCTTGCGCCGGCGTGGGTGCTCGCGATGCGCTGTCGCCACCTGCCGGCGGCGAACTGGCGCCCACGGCACCACATCGAGCTCATCGCCCAGCGTCGCGTCCTACCCGGTCCAGGCCTCCTCCGAAGCCGCCATCGCGAAGTCCTGATCGCTGACGGATCAGCATCCCGCATTGACGTGCCCAGCTACCGCGGCGCACCCGGCTGGCCCTGGACCAGATCCAGTGCTCGCCGCAAACCGCGTGCAAGTTTCACCGCATCGTCATTGGCCCAGTAGTGGAGAAAGAAGAGCCGGGGCTGCTCAGTGAGCATGTGGTTGTGCACGGCGACGACGTCGATCCCGCTCTCCGTCAGCGCTCGGATCACCGGGTTCACCTCGCCGGCCGTCATCACGAAGTCGCCGTTGATCGCCGCCCTGCCGCCACCTGTCGCCTCGAAGTTGATGGAGGTCGCTGTGCCCATCGCGGGTGGCACCTCGATGCCGCTCATGCGAATCGTCTCCGGACGCGGGACGCTCACCTGGTAGACTCCGCCGTTGACCTTGCCGCCGTGTCCCAGCGCCTGGCGAATTTGCGCCGTGTCGAGCTCTGACGACGCGGCGGATGGGCTGCTCCCACTCGCCGCGGCTGGCGTTTTCGTGAGCGCCAACGCGGCACGCACGCCATGGGCAATTCTGATCGGATCCCCTTCCCCGTGGATGTGCATGTACATCACGCGCGGGCTCTCGTGGAGCAGGTGATTGTGCAGTGCGGTCTCCATGATCCCACCCTCCTGGAGCCTGGCCATCACGGGACCCACCTCGTCCTGCGTGAGCACGAGATCTCCCATCGCGACGACGCCGCTATCGCCCTTGGGTTTCATCGCGAGCCAGGAGCCGAGCGAGAGCGCGGGTTTGATCGACACGCCATGCACCGTAACGTGCAGGTCGCTGCGGGGCATGCTGAACTTGTAGACGTCGCCCGGCTGCATCGCGCCAGAGCGTCCCATCGCCTGGGCCACCGCCTTCCAGTCGATGGAATCGGTAGGATCGGCCGCCGCAGTCCCTGCAGCGGATGGCTGCTGCGCCTGCTGCGCCGCGTGCTCCTCCGCAGACGATTTCGATTGCCCCTGTCCGGAGCTGCCTTCCGTCGAGCAGGCCGCGAGTGCGACGACGGTGACCGCAAGCGCAAGGGCTGCGGCGCCAGGAATGTGCCGGTGCCCGGGCGACGGATGCATGGCGTCGCCGACCAGCGATCGAAATCCGTGCGTGCTGTCCTGCATCGTTCCTCCTCACAAGAGTCCATGGTGCCAAACAGTCCGATGGCGATCGGGGGAGAACCGAGCGCCTGGACAAGGTGTGCCCGTTGGCACATCCCGGATGTGCATATTACAGTTGTGATATATGCATGATGCGGTTGCGATAACACTGCCGGATGCGGAGCCAAACCACAACCCCTGGCTTCTCTTCATCCATGCAATCCCGCCCAAGCCCGACTACTTGCGGGCCAAGATCGGACGCCGGCTTCAGCGCGTCGGAGCCGTCGCGGTCAAGAACGCCGTGTACGTCCTGCCCAGGCGTGATGAGTCCCAGGAAGATTTCGAGTGGGTCCTGCGCGAGATCGGAGAAGGAGGCGGTGAGGCGTGGATCTGCGAGGCGTCCTTCGTGGACGGCCTTTCGAACGATGAGGTGCAGGAGCTCTTCCGGACGGCGCGCGATGCGGACTACCGCGCACTCGCCGAGGACGCGAAGGCGCTGCAGGCATTGCTGGGCAGCCGCCACTCAGCGACGGCGCTGCAGGCGCGGTTCACGAGCGAGCTCGTGCGCCTCCAGCGCCGCGTCAACGAAGTGATAGCCATCGATTTTTTCGAGGCGCCGGGCCGCGCGGTGGTCGAGTCCGTCATTCGCAGCATCGAACAGCGCGTGCGACACAGGACGAAGCGAGCGATGACAACCAGGAAATCTCGCACGGCCGACGATGAGTTCCGCGGCAGGACATGGGTCACGCGCCGGGATGTGCACGTGGACCGCATGGCGAGCGCGTGGCTCATCCACCGATTCATCGACGCTGAAGCTCAGTTCAAGTTCGTGCAGCCCAAGGGCTATAAATCCGCACCCGGGGAGCTGCGCTTCGACATGTTCCAGGCCGAGTACACACACGAGGGCGACGGCTGCACCTTCGAAACGCTCCTCGCACGATTCGCCCTGGATGATCAGGCACTCGGCGCACTCGGCGAGATCGTGCACGACATCGACCTCAAGGACGCCAGGTTCGGTCGCGACGAGGCGGCAGGGGTCGAACAGCTCATCACCGGCATCTCGCTCGCCCTGGACGATGACGCAGCGCGCCTCGAGCGGGCCGGTCAGCTGTTCGATGCCCTGTACGCAGCGCTCGCAAGGAAGGCGCGCGCCAGGCGCGGCATCCGCAAGCGCGGTGTCCGCAAGCGCGGTGTCCGCAAGTGCGGTGTCGGAGCGACGCGCACGTAAACATGGCTCGCATCCCGGATTCATCATTGATTCGTTTGTGATTCGCTCGCTCCGTATCAGCGTACTCGCGATCTCCGGCGGCCTTGCGCTCGCGAAGCCGACAGCAGGCCAGCAGCACAGCGGCGGGCGGATGCTGACAAACGAGCGCCCGGACCCGGCGACCGCGCCAGCGGGAGCGGGCGTTCTCGTTGTGCGATCGATCTCGGCGACGGTCGCTCTCGACGGCCGGCTCATCGAGCCCTTCTGGATGACCGCGGATTCCATTACCGACTTCCGGCAGCGCGAATCACTCGAGGGCACGACCGCGAGCGAGCGCACAGTCGTCAAGGTCGTGCGCGACCGGGATGCGCTCTACATCGCCGTCCGCGCGTACGACGGGAATGTCTCCGGTCTCCGCGCCACGCAGCTTCGGCGCGATGCCGACCTGTCGTCGGATGACAACATCACGCTCCTGATCGACAGCTTCCACGATTATCGGAGCGGGTTCCTCTTTCGCACCAACCCGAACGGCGCGCGATGGGATGCGCAGCTCGCGGGGCTCGATGACGAGAACGAGAACTGGAACGGGATCTGGGACGTCGCGACCACGCGCGATAGTGCCGGTTGGACCGCCGAGTTCCGCATCCCCTTCCGCACGCTCCGCTTCCGCTCGGGCGGGTCGCCCACCTTCGGCTTCAACGTCCGCCGCTTCATTCGACGGAAGAACGAGGAGGACCTCTGGCGCTCGTACGGGCGCGCGCAGGGGCTCACCCAGCTACAGAACGAAGGCGCGCTCACGGGACTTGATGGACTTACCCGGCAGCGCGACGTGGAGCTCCTGCCCTACGCGCTCGCCCGGGCGGTGGAGAGCGAGCACGACCTCACGGGCGCCACGACAGCACGTAGCAAGATGGACGGGAAGGTGGGTCTCGATGCCAAGCTCGCGGTTTCCCCGACGCTCACCGCCGATCTCACGGTGAATACGGACTTCGCGCAGGTAGAAGTGGACCAGCAGGTGATCAACCTCACGCGCTTCCCGACCTTCTTTCCCGAGAAGCGCGAGTTCTTTCTCGAGTCGAGTGGGATCTTCGCGTTCGGCACCGAGAGCCGAGCGCAGCTCTTCTATTCGCGGCGCATCGGGCTGAGCGACAGTGGCGAGGCCGTGCCGATCCTGGGCGGCGCCCGACTCTACGGGAAGTTGGGCCCCTGGACCGTGGGCGCTCTCGATACGCGCACCGGGGCCGGCGACGACGCAAACGATGCCGTCATTCGCATCAAGCACGATCTGTTCGCCCGGTCGAACGTGGGGGCGATCGCCACGCAACGCTCGTGACCCGGTACGAGCGGGACCGAGCGCGCCAGTGGACTGGACGTCGACTTCCCACTCGTGGTGGGAGGCTACAATCTCGAACCGTCGTTCTGGATTGCGGGCACAGAAACGCCCGGCGTACGCGGCACACCTATCGCCTGGCGTTACGGTACCGACTTTCCGAACGATCTGTTCGACAACTTCGTCTCGCTCTACCGGATCGACGCGGGTTTCACGCCGACGCTCGGCTTCGTCAGCCGCACGGGCATCTGGGAGACAACGGGGCACATCGACTTCATGCCCCGTCCGCACGTGCTCGGCATCCGTCAGCTCGACCTCAAGCTCCCGATCCCGAGCTGGGACATCATCGCCAACGAGAGCGGCTCACTCGGGCGCGTCGCGGACTGGCAGACGGCGAGCTTCGAATGGCGCCTCGTGGGGGGCGATTTCCAATCGGGCGATCACTTCGAGGTGAACGTGCAGCGGTTCATGGACGCGCCAACCGACTCCTTCGAGATCTTCCATGGTGTCACCATCGCCCCGGGGCGCTACTGGTGGACGCGCACCGAGCTCCAGTACGAGACGTCGCCCGGTCGGCCGGTGAGCGCCTCCGCGCTCGTGAGTTGGGGCGACTTCTATGACGGCCGCAACACCGAGGTCGATCTCTCGACCACATGGCGCGGCGGTGGTCACCTCATACTCGGGGCCGATCTGTCACGCGGCGCGGTACACGTTGGAGCGGGCCGGTTCACGGCAATCCAAACGAGCGGCAATCTGGAGTACGACGTCAGCACGCGCACCTCGTTTCTCGGCTTCGTGCAGTTCAACAATGAGGATCAGCGGGTGGACTTCAACCTGAGATTCCATTGGATCCCCAAGATCGGCGACGACGTCTATGTCGTGTGGAACTCCGGCTACACCACCAATCCGCTCTCCCCGTACCGCTTCCCCGATCGCCGCGCCCTGTCGCGGCCGCTCAATGGTGCCCTCGCCATCAAAGCGGTCCATCGCTTCGTGCCCTAACGGAGAAATGCCATGACACAACTCGCGCGTGCATCCTGGATGATCGCGGTGACTGCGGCCGTCGCCGCGCTCACAACCGTGTCATGTACGGAGCGGGGCTCGGCCGCACAGAAGACGGACGCGCCCCCTGACTGCAGGGGCGGACAGGGGATGAGCGGTTCACGGGCGGGAGCGAACGTGGCGACGTCGGTGGCGCAGCAGGTGGAGAGCAGCCCGACCATCCGATCTGCCGCTGCACCGGCCGTGCTCCGCACGGTGGCGGACATCCCCATGCCGGGTGGCACGGTGCGGTTCGACTACCAGAGTCTCGACGACTCGGCCGGCCGCCTTTACCTCTCACACATGAGCGCGGGCCAGCTCACCGTGTTCGACACGCGGTCGCGACAGGTGATCACCACGGTGCATGGTCTGCCCGGGCTCACGGGCGTCTGGGTCGTGCCCGAGTTGGATCGCGTGTACGCATCGGTCACGGGCCACCACAACGTGGCGGTGATCGACACGAAGACATTCACGGTGATCGCGCAGGTCGGCAAGATCGGCTTCCCCGATGGCATTGCGTATGCGCCGAACACGAGGAAGGTGTTTGTCTCCGACGAGTCCGGCGGGGGCGAGCTCGTGATCGACGCGCAGCACGACACCGCCATTGGGGAGATCCCGATCGGGGGCGAGGCGGGAAATACGATCTACGATGCCGGCTCGGGGTGCGTCCTCGTCGCCGTGCAGACGAGGAACCAGGTGGTTGCCATCGATCCGCGGTCGGAGCGCGTCGTGGGTCGGTACGCGTTCGCGGGCGCCGACCATCCGCACGGCTTGCAGGTCGACGTCGCGCGCCGACGCCTCTTTATCGCCAACCAGGGAAACGCGACGCTGCTCGACGTCGATCTGCGCACGATGCACGTCACGTCCCGTCAGCGCGTTGGCGATGACCCGGATGTGCTCGCGCTCGACCCGACCTGGCACCGGCTGTACGCGGCGTCCGAGTCTGGCGTGGTCGCCGTCTTCGACGAGCATGGCGACACCCTTGTGCGCGCGGGGCGCGTGACGATGTCCAATGCGCATACCGTGGCAGTGTCGCCCCGAACGCACCTCGTGTACATCCCGCTGAAGAACATCAACGGACGTCCCGTCCTCCGCGTCATGGAAGCGACGCCGCCCGCTACGAGCGAGCGCTGATGGATCGAGCCAGTGCGCCAGTGAATGGCGCCAGCGCAAAGTAAGCCCGGACGGACGGCCCTGAGGTCGCGGCGTGCGCGCACGTAGAGTCCGAGGCTCACCCGGTAGCTCACGACACCAAGGGCGAGCGCACCGCGAACGTGCGGGACCGCTGGCCACGCGCTCCCCACCCGGACTGCGATGTCTACGTTAACGCTCCCCGCCACGACCCCCGTGAGCGCGATGCGGTGATCGACGTTCTCGCGGCCGTAGCGTCGGCCATCTGAAGTTCTGCGAACTGCGGGCGCAAATGTCGCCAGAGCGCCGCGCGGATATGTTCGTCAGCACTCTGCGCCGCCGTGTGGAGGCCATGGGTGGACGAGTCGAAATCGTCTCCACATTCCCGTGACTGCTCATGCCCCGCTACTCCAAACGCAGGGCTTCCAAGGGCCCGACTTTCGCCGCTCGTCTCGCCGGCAAGTAGCTCGCGACGACGGCCGTCGCCACCAGCACGACGATCGCGATGCTGAGCGACGGCACGTCGATCGTTCCGACGCCAAAGAGCTGCGCCCGAATCAAACGCGTTGCCCCAAGCCCCGCCGGCACGCCGATGACGACTCCTAGAATGGCCACGCGCACCGCCTCGCCGAGCACGATCCTCGTCACATCGCCCGGCTCCGTGCCGAGCGCCGCGCGTAATCCGAACTCGCTGCTGCGCTGGCTGGTCGAATACGCCGTAACCCCGTATAGACCGAGTGCCGCGAGCATCAACGTGACGAGGCAGAAGAACATCTTCACTTGCACGAGCAGCACGTCCTTCGCAACGGTCTCGCGCACGACGTCGTTCACCGGATCGACCAGGACCGGCAGCGTCCGCTCGACGTCTTCGATCGCACGACGAATTGGACCCACGAAACGCGACGGATCCCCGCGAACGTGCACGAAGAGTTTGGCTTGTCCCGCGTCGCCCGTGGTCGGATCGTTGAACACGACGTACATCTCGCGGCGCGGTATATCGCGGACGACGCGGCTGGACGAGCCCCCACCGAACAATCCGTGAACGGAATTCTGCTCGACGCCGCCGAACTCGAGCCGTGCTCGGCGCAATGCCGCCTCGTGCACCAGGCCC